>JAYUJG010000201.1:0-3903 GCA_043765355.1 Acidobacteriaceae bacterium
CTTCCCCACTTTCGCCACCTGTAAGTGCCTGCAACTGCGGGGATTTAGATCGGCGGCGATTGGCATCACCGTTGCACTTTGATATCGCGTCATTATTAAGTTTTCGCAAGTTTCTCCTCGTTACTCCTTGATTGCCGCCATCAGACCGCATCTGATGGCGGCATTTTTATTGGGTGCTGCGTAACTTTCGAGCGCCTCGGTCATCCCATAGCTGGCCCTGCGGAATCGGCGACAAATCCAACTTAAGAATTCAAACAACAGGAGACTTGTGTTTATGAAACGTACGTTTGTGAAACTGATGTCCGCCACGATGCTGTTCGGCGCCATGGCCTTCGCGCAGTCGGGTGACGCCATGAAGCATGACGACATGAAAAACGATCAGACGAAGTCCGACGACAGCATGAAGAAAGACGAGATGAAGCACGACGACATGAAAAAAGACGACATGGCGAAAGATTCGAAGAAGAAACAATCCAGGAAAATGAAGAAAGACGCCATGGCCAAGGACGACATGAAAAAAGACGACAGCATGAAGCACTAAGCTGGGCTGCATTTGGTATTGCCAAACAAACGCGGGGCCCTTCGACTTCGCAGCCGGATTCGCATTTGCGAATCCGGCTGCTTCGCTCAGGGTGACAGAGAAGTGGGACTTCTACTCCTGGTATTCGGGTTCGCGCTTCCAACCCGAAAGCATCGCGTAGAAGTTCGACCAGCCGTGAAGCACTACCATGATCAGGTGGCCCGGGATAAACGCCAGAAAGCCGCACATCGCCGCGAAGTGCCAGACACGGGTCAGGTGAAAGCCGCCAAACAGAAACGCCAGCCACGAAAACTGCGCGGGCTTAAACAAGACAAGCCCGGTGAGCAGCGACAAGACGCCGAATCCGACGGTGGACGTATACGCCAGCTTCTGCAACGGGTTGTATTGTCCGGTCTGCGGGGGCTTTGGTCCGAAGAAGAAATAGTGCCGCGCCATCGGCCAGACTCCGGGGATGTCGCGCGGAGTGAACAGAACCGTGCGGTAGTGGCCGCTGAAGACTTGATACGCGAGATACAGCACGCCGCTGCCGATAAAAAACCACATGAAGGTGAAATGCCACTGCAAGGCCCCGCCCAGCCATCCACCGATCGTCAGAGACTTTGGTATATCGAGGAGAACTTGTTCGGGAATTTTCGGGCCAAAGCTAGGGAAGGCGCGAAAAATCCGCAGCCCGCTGGCCACCATCACAAACAAGCTGACGGCGTTGACCCAGTGTGTGATGCGAATCGGCAGAGGATGTTCGTAGGCAGCGCGCACCAAGTTTGACGCCAAGGCAGGCTCTTCTGTGTTGGCGATGGGTTGAGCCGGGGCAGACTCTGGCGACGCTGCATTTTTTGTTTCTGCGTTCGTTTTTAAGTGATCGTCCGCGCGTTCTTCTTCGTTCGGCATCACAGTCCTCCGAACCAGCTATAACCCTGGTCCTCCCAATAGCCGGTTTTGCCGGGCTTTAGAACATTGGTTACGCGGATGGTGTCCAGATACTTGGCCTGCTTGTAGCCAAGTTTGGTCGGCATTTGCAGGCGGAGCGGAGCGCCGTGTTTGCGGTCGATAGGCTGGCCATACATTTCATAACAGAGCAGCGATTGCGGATGCAACGCCGAAGCCATATCGATCGACTCGTAGTAGTCGTCGGCGCATTCGACTTCCAGGAAGCGCGCGCCCGTATTCGCACCCACCAATGTGAGGAAATTTGCTATGGGCGTGCCGCCGAACGAGCCGACTACATCCCAGCCTTCAACGCAGATGTGGCGCGTGTTCTGGCTGAGTTTCGGCAGCGCCTGAATTTGCGCCAGATTGTATTCCCCCGGATGCTGCACGTCACCTTCGACGGTCAGCGTCCATTTCTCAAGGTCGACCTCAGGGTCGAGCACGTCGTAACCGTTGTAAGGAAATTTTTCAAACGCAACCACATCCGAATTCGAGAAGGTTCTAGCCAAATGCTTCGAACGAAACAGGGCCCCCGACGCCCAGTCGCTGAAATGAACTCCAGCCTCTACCAGCCGGTCGCTAATTTTGGGGAAAGCTAAAACGCCCAACGCGGCTACCGGCACCAGCTTGAGCAATTGACGGCGACTCTGCCGTTTGAGGTCTTTGTCTTCGAGTCGAGTGATCATCGCAATCCTTCCAGAAAGCCGACCTTAGCACAGAATGGGATGCGGAAGCCCGGAGTAAGTTACAGAGCGGTCGTTGGTCGTTAGTCGTTGGTCGTTGGTCGTTCACGCCAAGAGGAATCCGCGAAACATCGTGTCAGCGCGCACACGCCCTCGCAAGAAAGACACGAAATCCCGCCGCACCTCGATCATAACCTCATCGTTTTCAATCGGCTACGTCTGGCTCCCCGCGTGCCATTCCCATCTGCGAAGGTTCGGAGGGCAATCATGGAAACGATGCTGCAAGGGTTGGTCATCATCGGCGGGCTGACATTTTCTCTCGCCACATCTCTGCTGATCGAAGAGCTGATCTTTGGACGAATTGTCCGCCTGGCGTTCGCGCGCCGTCCGGATCCGTCCGACCAAGAGCAACAGGATTGAAAGGACCACCACCATGCTGTTACTGAAATACTTTCTGCTGAGCGCTGGAGTCGCGATGTTCGCGATTGCCGCTGGAATTCTCACCTACGACATTTACCTGTTGATTGCCTGGCAGCGCCGACGATTGAATCCAGATCCCGAGGCACTTGCGCCGGAACTTGCGACGACGAGCGCGCCAGCTCTACGGTGGCGCACCTCCGTCGCGTTCGTGATGCTGGCCTGGGCTCCGCTGCTGATCTCGGCCGGCATCGTGATTGTGCCGAGCGGAATGGCCGGCGTGCGCGTGAGCCAGATCAAAGGCACGCTCGCCGGCACTCTGTATCCGGGCACGCACTTCGTCGCGCCCCTGATCGAGCACGTCGAGTTGTTCAACACTCGCGATCAATTGTTTACCACTGGCATCACCGAAGATTCGCTCGTCAAAGGCGCGGTCAAGGGCGACGCGCTGCGCGTCCAGGCCAAAGAAGGGCTCACGCTGGGCCTCGCCATTACGGTCCGCTATCAGATTGATCCCAAACACCTCGACTATATCCAATCCAATCTACCGCAACCTCTGGAGAAAGAAATTGTCCCTCCCGTGGTTGCCACCGCGTGGCGTGAACTGGTGCCGAACTACACGGTTCGCGAAGTTTTCTCGGCAAAACGCGAAGAAGTCCGGCAACGCTCGGCGGAGATGATTCGCAAGCGCCTCGCCAACGACGGCATCGTGGTCAAGGAAGTGATGCTGCGAGACATCGAACTTCCCGCCGAATATGCCAAGGGCCTCGAATCTCTGTTGCTCAAAGAGCAGGAGAACGACCGCATGGGCGTCGAGACCGAGATTCACCAGAAGCAGATAAAGATCGCCGAGGCGGACGCCGACGCCACCAAAGTGCAGCAGGTGAAGCAGGCCGAGGGTCAGGCCGCCGTCCGCGTGCTTGAGGCCAAGAGCGAGGCCGACGCCATGCAATACACTCTGCCGCTGAAACAGAAACAGATCGAGCAATCGAAACTTGAAGCCGAAGCGCGCAAGGAAGCCACCGTCAAGAATGCGGAAGCGGCGGGCGAAGCGAAGCTTATCGACAGCAGAGCGGAAATGGAGCGCCGCAAACTTCTGGCGCAAGCCGAAGCCGAACGCATCCGCCTGACCGCCTCCGCCGATGCCGAACGAATGACGAGCGAAAGCAAAATCTTGAAAGATAACCCGCTCCTGATCAACAAGATCGTCGCCGAGCGTCTCTCTGACAAACTGCAGATCATGATGGTCCCGGCCGACGGCAAGTTCTTCTTCACCAACGATGTCTTGCGCGGCATGGGCGCTCCAACCCGAGCCAGTCAGGCCGAAGACGCGGA
>JAYUJG010000202.1:0-4688 GCA_043765355.1 Acidobacteriaceae bacterium
CCGCCCAGTAGGAGCTTGAAACGACCGGGTCTCTGGCGAGTGACAGAATGGCGCATGCGAGCGTCCTGCATGACCGTGGACGTGGCGCCGAGAAAATCCGGACCGGCCACGAACACGGCAGTGATGTTGTCTAGTCCGCCGGCTTCATTGGCGGCTTCCACCAGTTCCTGCGCCGTCCGCTCTGGGGCGCCGTCGTAGCGCTCGATAATCGCAAGAATCTCCGGCGACGTCAACATGTCGGTGAGTCCATCGCTGCAGAGGAGAACGGCCGCATCCGGTTTGAATACAAATTCGCGCACTTCGATAAAATCTTCATCGCCCGGATCGCGCCGATGCGAGCCGACATCGCGAAACACCTCGTGGCGGCGGGGGTGCAGCATGGCTTCTTCTTCGCTCAGCTCTCCCCGGTCCTCGCGTTCGCCGACGGGTGAATGATCGGATGTCAGTTTGCGCAGGCCGCCGTTCCACACTAGATACAGCCGCGAGTCGCCGACATGTCCAACGGTCATGCGGCCTTGTTGCAGCACCGCCAGCGTCAACACGCAACCCATGCCGCGCAGATTCTCGTCGGAAGCTGCCTTATGGCAGATTTCATTATTGGCGGCGGTGATGGCGCGCCGGATACGGGCTTCCACATCCGGCCCTTCTCCCAGCTTGGAGGCAATCACATCCAACGCGATTTCGGCGGCTAAGTCACCCGCGGCGTGACCGCCCACGCCATCGACAACCAGGTAGACGCCGCGCTCATCGTCGACAAAGCTGCGGTCTTCATTCAGTTCGCGAACGCGGCCGGAGTCGCTCGCTACCCCAGAACGCCTGGTCATCGCTTAGCCTCAAAGCGCAGTGTCAGTACCTCCGCGATCCCGATCTCAGCCTTCTCGGGTAGCCTTTCCTCCACGCCTTTCGCGATCCGCTTGCCATCTACCCAGGTTCCGTTGCGGCTTTTGTCGTGGATCAGAAAGCCCCGGGCTGGGTCGTGACGGATGAGCAGGTGCTCGCGGGACACTTCATCGTTGGTGTAGAGGGCCAGGTGCACGTGCAGATCCTCACCGCCGCGGCCGACCGCGATCTCGCTTTGGGTCATCACGAAGAGTTGCGGGCCGGAATCGTCCTCATAGCGGATTTCTCCATATGGGCGATCGACAACCGGACCGATGGCGTGATTGCTGGCTTCGCTTACGCTTGGCTCGCGATCGAGCAGGGTGGTCTTTACGCCGCGATAGCCGGGCTGCGGCGTCTCATTGAGCTCGGAATGAATTTCCACGTCGCCCACCGGCACCGTGCCTTCAGAATCAGGAAAGAACTCCAGCGTGAATTCTTTGCTGGCAATCTTAAAGGGTTTGACGTCGCGTTTTGCGCCAAAGCGAAACGGCCGTGTGTTCCACTGCTCCAGCTTTTCGGCCAGCGCGCGCCTAGCATCGTCGCGAATGAGATCCAGAATGCCAGCCAGACGAGCGTGATCTTCAGGGTGGAGATAAATACTGAAGATGCAGGGCACCAAGATACTGTATGCCATCTCGAATCGGCCCAATTCCATATTCCGGACGAGTTGGTCGATGACAATCTGGCCCGACAGCCGAATTTCCGGCGCGAGTTTACCCGGCTTCTCCATGCCGCACACACCTCCACAGGGGTTTCGACGATAGACGACGGCTACGCGGTTTCGTAACCGGCAATTATGGAAACTTCACGTTTCCTTAGGAGGAGCGGGCTTTCAGTATATCGCGGGGCGGGCTCACTCTGAAATGTCGGGTTGCTTCAAGCTTTCCCTGAATCCGCGGATGCCTTCTCCAAGGCCTTTGCCAAGTTCAGGAAGTTTTTTTGGGCCGAACATCAGTAGCGCCACCACCGCGATTACCAGCAGATGAACGGGTTGAAACAAGCCTTCAATCATGGAGTCTCCTTCTCTACGTGCAGAAACACGGGGGAGAGAGCCGGGACTCGAAGGTTGCAGGCAATTAATGAGAATTCTTCGGACGCCGCCCCTATGTTAGCTGCGTGTGTAGAAAATCGAGAAACGCTTCGCATGAGGACAGCGCTGGCCGCCCCCCGCCGGATCGAGTTTTTCGGGGATGGCGAAGCCGTGGCGGGTTTTGTGGAGGACAGACTCCAGGTCGGTTGGCTTGGCCACAGAGCGTGCGGCGCCCACCAGTTCGGCAAAGGTCTTCCAGTGGTCTGGCGCGACAGATGTCTTCGTTGGTTTCGATCAACGTGCGACCCAGTTTCCGATAGCGCCTAAAACCGGCGATCTCGCGCTCGACTTTCCGCTGCGCCGCAGGATTCGGAAAGCTCTCCGTAACGGTCTTGCCCTTAACCTTGTAAGTGAGTCGAAGGTTCGGACCGTGGCCGGAATCGTCCGGCCTGTTACAGTGGCAATTCGGATTGCCACAGCGGCCTCCAGTCGCCGAAATCGAGCCGGGACGGAAATCATCCAGAGCGAAGATTTGCTCAAGTATCTCGGAACGACGCTTCTAAATCAACAGGGAATCGGATGTCGCACACCCGCGGCCCGCGGGGAGATTTTCTTAGGACTCGCTAACGTGGTAGCTTGAAAGCGATGTTTTGGTTATGAGACTTCGAGTGCTTTCTGGCTTCGTTTTGCTGTGTGCCTGCCTGGCGGACGACGAAAAGACTACCATTCGGCTGGATGTGAGTCGCGTTAACTTGCTGTTCACCGTTTCGGATAAAAAAGGGCGTTTTGTCACCGACCTGGGCAAAGACGATTTGGAGATCATCGAAAACAAGAAGCCGCAGGCGATCACTGAATTTACAGCGGAGACCAATCTGCCTCTGCGACTGGGAATCTTGATTGACACGAGCAATAGCATTCGCGACCGGTTCCGTTTTCAACAGGAGGCCGCGACAGCTTTTATCAATGGCGTGGTGCGGCGGGGTCAAGACAAGGCGATCGTTGTGAGCTTCGATACCGCGGCGGAACTGGTTGCCGATCTTACCGACGACACGAAAGTGCTGGGCGACGCCGTGAAAGGGCTCCGGCCGGGCGGCGGAACCGCGCTGTATGACGCTATTTTCTTCGCCTGCAAAGAAAAGATGATGCTGGATCAGCCGCTGTATAAATTCCGGCGAGCGATGGTGGTGCTGAGCGACGGAGAGGACAACCAGAGCCGCTACACCCGCGACCAGGCGCTGGAAATGGCGCAGAAAGCCGACGTGGTGATCTACAGCATCTCCACCAACATCACGCGCATCCCGACCGATGGCGACAAGATCATGAAATACTTCGCTTCGGAAACGGGCGGACAGGCCTTCTTTCCCTTCAAGGCGACCGACCTGAATCAGTCGTTTGAGAACATTGCCAACGAACTGCGGCACCAATACAACGTGTTCTACCGGCCCGAGCCTTTGAAGACCGATGGATTGTTTCATCCTATCGATGTGCACGTAAAGGGGCACAAGGAGTTTGTGGTGCATGCGCGCAAGGGTTACTACGCGCCGAAAAGCTAAATTGGCGGGGGACACGCCTGCGCTGGATGACGAGTGACGATTTCGGACGATAGCTCGGAATGTCCCCAGGATTTTCGGCGATGTCCTATGCGGCTTGGGGCTGCGAAAATCGAGGACAAACCTTTGGTTAGGCCCGAATCTGCTCCCAGGCGGCTTGGACATGCTGAATTTCCGTGTTGGTTTGTGCAACGCACATGCGCAGGGTGAATTTTCCGTTCAGTTTGGTGTGAGAGAGATAGAGCTTTCCACTGGCATTGAGCCGCCGCAGTAGCTCCTCATTCGGCTGGTCTGGGCCAATTAATCTGAAGCAAATAAGGTTTAGCGGAGCTGGCGCCATGATTTCGAAGCGCTGGTCGGCTTGCATCCAACGGAGCAGTTGCTGGGCGATTTCGACGTGACGGCGAATATGCAGGCGCAGCCCATCGACGCCGTAGTGATGCAGAACGAACCAGAGTTTCAGGGCACGAAAGCGCCTGCCCAGCGGCAAATGCCAATCGCGGTAGTCAAAAACCTGGCCGGAATCGCTGGCTTGGTTCCGTAAATATTCGGGAACGACACTCAAGGTGCGGATCAGCGTTTCGCGGTCGGCGACGTAGAAGCAACTGCAATCGAAGTTGGTGAACATCCATTTGTGTGCGTCAAAGACGAAGCTGTCGGCAGTTTCGAGGCCACGGTTGATCCAACGGAATTCAGGACACAGTGCGGCGGTACCCGCCATGGCTGCGTCCACGTGAAGCCAGAGACCATGCTTACGGCAGATGGCTCCGATTTCAGGGATGGGGTCGAACGCCAGGGAAGAGGTGGTGCCGGCGGCGGCGCAGACGAAGAAAGGAACGTTGCCGGCTTGTTGGTCCTGTAGGATTGCCGCCTCCAGTTTTTCCGGGATCATGGCGTACGTTGCATCCACATCGATCAAACGCAGGTTGCGGCGGCCGATTCCAGCAGCTTTGACTCCTTTTTCTACCGAGGAATGCGCTTGCGTGGAGGTGTAGGCGACGAGATTCTGACGGCAGCCGGACTCGTTGGTCTCAAAATTAGTGACACGCTCGCGGGCAGCCAGGATCGCGCAGAGCGTGGCGCTGGAGGCGGAGTCTTGAATCACGCCACCGCCGGTTCCGCTGGATAGAAAAGTATCGGGGAGGCCGAGCATTCCGGCGAGCCAATCGAGAACGTGGGTTTCGAGTTCGGTGCAGGCGGGGCTGGTGGCCCAGAGCATCCCTTGC
>JAYUJG010000203.1:0-8533 GCA_043765355.1 Acidobacteriaceae bacterium
ATTTCGCCGGCTGGACCGTTCGCTCCGCTGTAGCTTTCTGCGCTTCCACCGCCGGTTCAACGCCGTCAGATATAGCACCGTCCACCTCTGTACTTACAGAGCTCGTCGTCGCGGCCAGCGGCCGAGCGGCTGACATCGCAGCGGACGCAGCCGATAAGTTTGCGTTCGCCGTCTTCTCCGCTTCAGCCAGCCGGTTCTCGACGGCAACGGCAATGGCTGAGACTCCGGTAATCCCATCTCGACGATTCTCATCGCCGGACCCCGCTGTGGTCACGGCGGCAGGCACCACGGCAAAGGTGCGGAACATTTCCGCTTCAAGCGACATCGCCGCTTCTTCACCACTGAGTGCTACGGGCTCCGCTACCCACCGCGGACCAGCCGCCGCATTGCGCGCCGCTTCTTCAACCAACAACTGGCCTGCTGCCATCAGTGTTCCGTGCGAAGGAATTGTCGTCACGTCGGCGCTTCCCGTTGCAGGTGTCAGCAAACGCAACGCTTCCGCCAGTTCTTCATCGCTCGGCACGAGCTCTTCCGCTTCGGCCGCCGCGGGAACACTCGCCGTGACCACCACTGCCGCCACCGGTTCGACACTTTCACCTTTCGACTCGTCGCCCTTCAACTCGGGCTTCGCCTCCATCGCCTCCGACTCTTCCAACTTGAGTTCGACAACCCTGGCCCCAACTTCTTCGGTAGCCGCGTTGGCCCTGGCCGTTTCATCGATCGCGATGCCTGTAGTTGCCCCCACCGCGTCCAGCGACCCTGCTTCACTCTTCGGTTCCGCTGCCTGTTCCACCGCCCTTGCGGCGAATCCCGGCTCGTCGCTCCTGTCCACGGGCGCGGGTTCCTCGCTGTGGACCGCAGCGTTCACGGTTACCTCATCGGCCGAAGCCGCTGGGGCGCTTTCCGCCCCCGATTCCACATGCTCGACCGGGATTTCGATCTTGTCTCCCGCTTCCATCTGGATTTCAGCGCCCAATGACGCCGCTTCAAGGGCCGGGGCAGCAGACGCGGCGACCGGCACAGGAGCTTCCGCCCCTGTCCTCGTCGCTGCCGGTTCTTGCGTATTCGCAACCGCGGCGGGAGTTTCCGCCACCATTCTGTCGGCCAGTGGCGCAGCCTCTTCAGAGGCACGGATGGGCCCATCAAGCTTTGCCGCCAACGCGCTCAGCGCGTCCAATTCATCGGGCGTAATATCCCGCGGAATATCGGGAACCAGCCCCGGCTCCTGTCCCGGCGGCGCAGCCGCCTTCACCGTGAACGCCGCGCCGGTCTTGCCGTTATCGCCATTCTTACTCTTGCTCTTCCGGAAATCGCGGAACGTCGCTTCCGTCGCCACTTCTTCCGGCTCCGGCTCGGCTTCCTCTTTCTTTTTCTTTGACGGGAAGCGCAGCCGGCTCTTCCATCCTGTATCGGCCTCCGCTTCCCCTTCCGCTTTCCTGGAGCCGCCATCGCCGCTGAAGCGCTCCACGCCCGAAACCGAGTTACTGAACCGCGACCCTTCGGCTTGCTGCGGCACCATGCGGTCTTCGAGGCGCGTGATGGCCGTCAGCAACTCGCTCGCTTCAAACGGCTTTACGATATGCGCGTCGGCTCTGACCCGCCGCGCTTCTTCCGGCTTGAACGGCTCGAGCTTCCCCACCGTCAACAGCACCGGAATGTGCGCTGTCTCGGCAGCGTCCTTCAGCCGTTGACAGACTTCCAGCCCGCTATAGCCGGGCATGTACACATCCAGAACAATAAGATCGGGTTTGATTTCGGCGATCCGCTTCAGCGCCGCCGACCCGTTATTGACCGTGACGACATCGTACCCGGCATCGGCCAGGATTTTTCGCCCCATGTTCTGGGCTGTCACACTGTCATCGGCCAGCAGTATTTTCCGCGCCAAGCGTCATCCTTCGCACAAAAGGAGAGATAACGCGAAACTACCTTGTTGCTTACCCTAAGTCAACGATTCCAGCAGAGGTAACAGGTTACGACCGTTCCGCGTCCATCGGGGAGTGGCCCACCTGCCCCACGCTTTGCCCGTTGGTAATCAAACCCCTGCCTTCTTTCCTCCGGAACCCGCGACCAGACCGCCAGTCTCGTAGCATGGCACCAGTCTCGTGCCCCGCCGTTTCTGGCTGAATTGTTTGTTGCCAAATTTCCTGCTTCTTCCGCAAGCTGCTTCGCTGCTAGCATTGGCTTCCACCGTGTCAGGTACAGCTATAATGGCTCACGGATGCCGCTAACCTCTGGCACGAAACTCGGCCCCTATGAAATCCTCGCCCCGCTTGGAGCCGGGGGCATGGGCGAGGTCTATCGCGCCACCGACTCTCGCCTCAACCGCACCGTTGCCATCAAAATTCTGCCCCACCATCTTTCCGATAATCCCGAGGCCCGGCAACGCTTCGAGCGCGAAGCCCGCACCATCTCTTCCCTGAACCATCCGAACATCTGCGTTCTGCACGACATCGGCAATCACGATGGCACCGCCTATCTGGTGATGGAGTACGTCCAGGGCGAAACCGTCGAATCGCGCCTGCAAAAAGGACCCCTGCCGCTGAAACAGGCGATCGAGTGCGCCACCCAGATCTGCGACGCACTCGAGAAAGCGCACCGCGCCGGCATCGTCCACCGCGATCTCAAGCCGGGCAACATCATGCTCACCGCTTCCGGCGCGAAGTTGCTCGACTTCGGACTGGCGAAGCCCGTGGCGCTGGGCACCGCAACCCATGGCAACAAGGCTGGCGCTGAGGGCAACCTCACTCCCTCCACGCCGACCATGAACCTGTCGATCCTCAGTGCGACGCCCGCCGCTCTAACTCAACAAGGAATGATCGTCGGAACATTCCAATATATGGCTCCCGAGCTTCTTCAAGGCCATGAAGCCGATGCGCGCAGCGATCTCTTCAGCTTCGGATGCGTCCTCTACGAAATCATCACCGGACGTCGCGCCTTCGAAGGAAAATCCCAGCTCAGCGTGATGACCGCCATCCTCGAAAAAGAGCCGGAGCCGATCACCACCGTTCAACCGATGGCTCCCGCCGCCCTCGATCACGTCGTCCAGGGATGCCTGGCGAAGGATCCCGAAGCGCGCTGGCAGAGTGCCGCCGACGTCGCCCGCCAGTTGCGCTGGATTGCAGGCAGCTCTTCCGCCAGCGGCCCCGCGCCATCCGTCCGCCCGCAAAGCCGCTGGCGCGACCATCTGCCCTGGGCCATCGTGGCACTGGCGTTGCTGGCCGCTCTGCTATGGGTGAATGTGCGGCAGCCAGAGCCAGCGCGTACTCTGCGATCATTCTTACCGCCGCCCGCCGCAGTCGCTTTCGACTTTACCGGAGACTTTTCCGGCCCTCCAGAAATTTCGGCCGACGGAACAGCCGTCGCATTTTGTGCCCGCACCCAAAAAGATCGCGATTCCATTTGGGTGCAGTCTTTCAGCGACCTCGCCGCCAAAAAACTCGACGGCACCGAAGGCGCTTCCTTTCCTTTCTGGTCTGCCGACGGTAAATCCCTCGGCTTCTTTGCCGACGGACATCTTAAGAAAATTCCCGCGGCCGGCGGACCAGTCACGGTTCTCGCGGAGAGTCCCAATGCCCGCGGCGGCTCCTGGAATCAGGACAACGTCATCGTCTACGAGCCCGACTACCGCGATTCCCTGTGGCGAACCAGCGCCGCTGGAGGCACTCCCCAACGCCTCACCAAGTTCGAAACCGGCAAGCACACCACCCACCGCTGGCCCAGGTTCCTGCCCGACGGCAAACATTTCCTCTTCTTCGCCACCAATCACTCGGGAGACGTCGAGCAAGGCATCTATTTCGGATCCATCGCAGATGGTTCCTACAAGCGCATAACCGACTCAGACTCCGATGCCCAATACGCCTCCGGCTATCTCCTCTACCATCTCCAGTCGCAATTGCTCGCGCAGAAATTCGATCCTTCCAGTGGCGTGGTCTCCGGTGATCCACTGCCGGTCACCAGTCAGGTCGAATACGATTCGTCAACCTGGCACACCACCTTCACCGCCAGCCAGAACGGCTTGTTAGTCTACGAGCCCGGATCCAAAACCCTGGGCGACGATCTTTTCTTGCGTGACCGCACCGGAAAAGTTCTGACCAAGGTTGGCGAACGTGCGTTCTACAAGGGCAGTGGCCGGTTCTCTCCCGACGGCAAACACCTCGCTGTTTCGATGGGAGATCCCCAGGCGGACATCTGGGTATTGGACTTGATTCGGGGCATGCGGACTCGCCTTACGTTTGGTGGAGCGACCCACCTGGTGCCTTCCTGGTCGCCAGACGGCCAGCACGTTCTTTACGCCCGGCAAAGCGGTACGAACGTGGCGTCCGGCACTTCGCTCCGCGCCCGGCTCGCCAGCGGCGCCGGCCAGGAAGAAACCCTGATGGAGGGTGATGTCTCAGGAAACATTCTCACGCTCCTCGCCCCACAGTTATCGCCAGATGGCCGCTACCTTGTCCACACGGAACAGAGCGGTCCGAACGCCAGCATTTGGGCTCTGCCGCTCACGGGTGAGAAAAAGGCGTTCCCAATCGTGCAGGCCCAATCCACCCAAACCAGAATCATTCAGTCGCGCCTGTCCCCCGACGGCCGCTGGCTCGCTTACAGTTCGACCGAGTCGGGACGCGAAGAAGTCTACGTCACCCATTTCCCCACCGGACAAGGCAAGTGGCAAGTCTCACAAACTGGAGGGACCTACCCCTGCTGGCGCGGTGACAGTAAAGAAATCTGGTTCGTCAATCCCGAGGGTTTCCTTCAAGCGGCCAACGTAAATGCGAAGAGCAAAGAATTCGAATTGGACCCGGTTCACACGTTGTTCCAGGTCAACTACATCACTTCCGTTGGAAACCCCTACGACGTCGCCCCAGACGGCCAGCGCCTGATCTTCAGCACCTACCCAGAAAGCGCCCCAACCCCGCTGGTCCTGGTAACAAACTGGACCGCCGACCTCAAGAAATAAGCTTTTCGTAGCGCTGGCCTCCCGCCGGCATTCCACCAAAAAACTCATACCAACTGCGTACCGGCAACGATCCACCCGGAACAAACCCGCTATTTCAATCCCTCCACCAGATACAAATCCGCCAACATCCGGTGATATCCAAACACGCATGTCTTCGCATCCGGCGTCATCAGAATCGGCCCAATCGTCTCGACGCCAGCCGGATCCGACGGCATCAGCTCTTTCCACATCGTGCGCTGACCAGTACGTACATCCAACCGCATCACCTTCGCCGGTAACTCGCCCGGCTGATAAATGTAAAGCGACGCGCCATCGCTGCTGAACGTAATCGGCTGTTCTCCGGGACTGAGCCCAGGAATTAGCCGCGGCTCGCCCCCAGCAACCGGAAACAGATATCCCTTCTGATCCGGACCAATCCCCGCCACCCACTCCGAGTCTGGCGAAATCACAAACTCCGTCCCGTTCACGCCTTCCTCCGTGATCGCCTCGCTCTTGCCGGAAGCCACATCCCTGACGTAGAGCTTTACCCCCTTGCCTTCTTCATTCCCGGTAAACAAAATTCGTTTCCCGTCTGGAAACCACCGCGACCACGAATGGTTAATCTTGTCCTGCGTCAATACTTTCGCTTCGCCTGCGCCGGTCGTCAGCAACCTGAGTTGCGACGGCGAATCCTGCGTCTGCGCAATCACCGACTTTCCATCCGGAGACAACGCCACCGCTCCACCTTCACCAAGCAGCACCGCCGGCGACCCATCCGTCTTCCGAATATAAACCGCATACGACAATCCCCCAGACTTCGAGTAGTCCAGCGACCCGCCGCCGCCCTCTTCATCGAACAACAAAGTCTTGCCGTCCGACGACAGATCCGCGGGGTACGTGTAGTCAAGCCACGAGAGATCGTGCTGCTTGGCATCGTCGGCGGTTATCCCCACCAACTCACGCCGCCAACTCGCCCGCATCAACAAGACGCGCCCATCCTTGAAAATGTCGAAAATCATTACCGCGCCTGGCAGACGCAGCACCATGCGCTCTTTGCCATCCAACGTCACCGCGTAAAGTGTCCGGTCCACGCCTGACTTGCTCGCCGTAAACCAGATCTCCTTGCTATCGGGAGACCACGCCACCCCCTGAATGGTGAACCACTGCCCGGACAAAGTCTTCTTTTTTCCCGTCAGATCGACCATCGCCAGCGAACCGCTGTCATCGCCTTGCACCGGGTGGTCGATGAAGGCGATCAGGTCTCCCTTGGGAGAAACGCGCGGATGGCCAATCCAACCCCCGGTTTCGTACAAGGGCTTGCCCACGGGAAACTCCAGCCGATTCCGTCCGCCCAGATCGCGCACCACAGCCAGGCTGGCACCGTCCGCCGACCAATCCGCCCACTGCACTTGTTCCAACACTTCTCGCGGAGCGCCTCCCACCAGCGGAGCCCGCGCCAGTGTCCCCATATTCACCCACGTGCCAATGGCTTTGCTGTTCAGCAGTACAGCCATCTCCGATGCCGAAGATACCGACACCAACTGCGTGCGGCTGAGCCCCATCGAACGCGCCTCGGGAGCCTCCGGCCGCGCCGTAAATACATCCACCGGACTACCCTGCCAAGCGGCGCTATAAAGAATCGTCTGCCCATCCGGAGCAAACCGCGCCGAACGTATGCTGCCACGCCGGAACGTAAGTTGTCGGTAAATCGGCGGCGGTGGCGGCGCCGATGAAAAGAAAAGTTTCCCGCCGTAGACGCCAGCGCCCAGCGCCAGCAACGTGCATGTTGCCAAAAGTAAGTGCGACACCACCGGCTTGCCGCCCTCACCAGAAGTTGGCGCCGGCACGGATGCCAGAGACAAAGAGGAAGACGAGGAAGAAGAGGAAGACGAGGAAGACGAGGAAGAGTGAGCCCCCGCCTGCGATCCCGACGACTCACCCGCACCCGCTTCCGCCACCACCGACGTGCGCGACGTATCAATCGAACGCTTAATCCGCTTAAGATCGGCGCGCATCTCCCCCGCCGTCTGGCTGCGCAGGTCGCGATCCTTTTCCAAAGCTTTACTGATCGTCTCTTCGAGCTTGACGGGAAGCTCAGGCCTCAGGCGCGTAGCCGTCGTCGGAGCACGGTTCAGAATGGCGTCCGTGATCACCGCCGAAGTCTCGCCGCGAAACGGGACCACTCCCGTGGCCATCTCGTAGAGCACTACTCCAAAAGAAAACAGGTCCGTGCGTCCGTCGAGTTCTTTGCCGCGTAACTGCTCCGGCGACATGTAGGCCACGGTCCCAACCGCAGTCCCAGGACTCGTCAAATCCAGGTTGCCGGCGTCGGCTCGCGTTTGCGAATCGTTGAGATTGCTGCTCGACGACCCAGCCCGCGCTATCTTCGCCAGCCCAAAGTCGAGCACCTTGGCGTGTCCGCGATCAGTCACAAAAATATTTGCCGGCTTAATGTCGCGATGTACAATGCCCTTGCTGTGCGCCGCCTCCAGCGCATCGGCCACCTCAATCCCGAGGTCAAGCAGTCGCTCCAGTTCCAGCGCCTTGCCTTGCACCAGATGCTTCAGCGTCTGCCCGGTCAGACACTCCATCACGATGAACAGCCGCCCATCGTGCTGCCCAATTTCGTGAATCGTACAAATGTTGGGATGGTTGAGAGAAGAAGCAGCCCGCGCCTCGCGCCGAAACCGTTCCAGAGCCTGGGGATCCTGGGAAGCTTCTTCAGGAAGAAACTTCAGCGCGACGAATCTCCCCAACGCAGTGTCTTCCGCTTTGTAGACAACCCCCATCCCACCGCCGCCCAGCATTTCCAAAATGCGGTAGTGGGAAACTGTTGTGCCAATCATAGTTGGGGGTCCGTGCAAGTGCCTTTCGGGGGAAACCCTGGCGCGATGATCTTAGGGCGAATCGACCATGCCGTCAATCGTAAGTACGTTGCCCCCAAATTTCCGAACCCAACCCGTGCCCCTTCTCCGCGTCCTTCGCGAACCCTCGGCGTCCTTCGCGGTTAGGCCGTTGATCTCGCCGCGAGCTAATCTAAAGTCCCCCGCCCGCCCTAATTTCGTCCTTCCCTTGACCAGCACCGTCCGCTCGCGCAACAATCCTAGTTGACGCTCGGCGTTGGGACTCAACCAGTGACCTTGGGGCGTAACAAGAAGGTGGATTCATGCTGGCTTATCTTTTCGTAATTTTCGCAGTCGTGGCGCGCATGCCCTTCATGCCGCATCCCTGGAACTTCACCCCGGTAGCGGCCGCCCTGCTCTATTTCGGCGCGCGCGGCCCCAAACGCCAACTCTGGATCCCCTTCGCGCTGCTGGCCGCCTCCGACGTCATCCTCACAAAATTCGTCTACTCCTACGTATTTTCCTGGGACCACTTCGTCACCTGGGCTTGGTACGCAGCAATCTTGTGGCTGGGCAGCCAGCTCCGCGAAAACTCAAACTGGCTCCGCATCGCCGGGGCCTCCCTTACCGCGTCCATCTCTTTCTTCATCCTCAGTAATTTCGCCGTCTGGGCCTACTGGGACGATCTCTATCCCAAATCTTTCAACGGCCTGATGACCTGCTACGCCGCCGGAATACCCTTCTTCCGCCGCGGAATCGC
>JAYUJG010000204.1:0-43190 GCA_043765355.1 Acidobacteriaceae bacterium
GGACGCCCGTCTCTCCATTAACTTCGGTTCGGCGACTGGGCATTCGATGCCGTGACGGGCAAAGGACGCGGCTACCAGTTCCATCAAATCTTCCATCGGGGCTCCTCTTGGTGCGACGGAAGCTGGCCGGTCGGGGAGCAGCTTCTGACGTTTAATCTTGCCCTTGTTTCACGTTCTCAATCTCAATGAATCCCCCCGAGGGGATGTCTGGTGGGCCAGACCGGGGGAAGTCACCGCTTTTCTTTTTCGTACTCCATCCACTTCGGAGGGATGGTTTCCCGTGAAAGAGAAAGACGCGAAGTCACCTCAACTTTGAGTCTCGCCCCGTTGCTGATGATCGTCGCCTCCTCAACTTGGAGGTCTCTGAAAAGTGCTCTGGGATGCTTAACGTACTCCCGTATATGGGGCCTGTCAAGAGATAAACACAACATCTGGTAGCCCGAAAGTGGTATGGGTATCCAGAAGGGCAAGGTTTCAAAGTTTCAGAGTTTCAAGGCTTCAAAATCGCGAGCCTGACGCTGGCTTTTCTTCTGAAAACTTGAGACTCTCCACCCCTGAAACCCGGCTTCAGGCGATGGCCCTTGGGCGATCTGCTGGCGACGCTCTTGACACGGGCCGGACGAGGGCGTCCGGCGCTACGTCTTGCACCAGAGGGACGTAAATATCTTCGAAGAGAGCTTTGGTGGTGATTCGCCTTAGACCTTCGGAGGTCTCGACCAGGTAGTCGCCTGCGCGTCCGCATTGTTCGCGGCCCAGGGCGTCGGTGAAGATGAGAGGCTCGGTGAGTTGACGCGCGCGCACCACGAAGCGGGTGCGATAGACGGTCCATTGAGTTACAAGATCCATGGCGCTTTCTTTCGCCCCTTAGTGGCGGCTGGTATTGAAATTTTGACTTTCAGATTTTCGAAAATCGACCGGGCGCGGCGGGCAGCTCGGTTGAATGCTGGATTGCGGTGGAGCGACTGTACGCGCACAGACTGGGTGGGTCAATTACACATTACTGGTGCAACCGTGAATTTTTGGCTTCTCCAGGGGTGGCGATGAAGCGGGGAAATGTTTCGGTCGAGCGCTGAAGCGGTGAGCATACAACGAGCGGGGTTTGAGCGGCGGTCGGGAAGTTGCAGTGAAATATTTTTGGGAGTGCGGGCGGGATTTGCACAAGGGGTACACAGGATTCGAACAGTTGGCTTAGAGAGCGTTACCCGGGGCACCGAGGTGCGCAGGGGAAACCGCGGGGGATTTTTGAGGATATTACTTCTATTCGTGGCAGTGGTGGCGGCTTGCGGGTTCGCCGAAGATGTGACTTCGCCGACTCGCGTGGTGATTTTGGGAACCGGCAATTCCGCGGCAGATCCGGACCGGTGGGGGCCGGCGGTGGCAGTGGTGGTGAATGGCCGGGCTTATCTGGTCGATTGCGGGCCGGGCGTGGTGCGGCGCGCGGCGGCCGCCGAGAAGAATGGCATCGCGGCTTTGAAGGCTAACGAGTTGAAGATTGTGTTTATTACGCATTTACACTCCGATCACACTTTGGGATATCCGGATTTGATTTTTTCGCCTTGGGTGCTGGGGAGGGCGGAGTCGTTGGAGGCTTACGGCCCACATGGGCTGAAGAATATGACGGCGCACATCGAGAAGGCTTGGTCGGAGGATGTGCAGGTTCGGTGCCGGGGACTGGAGCAGGCTAACTCGGCGGGATACAAAGTGAATGTGCATGAGATTCGGGCGGGCGTGGTGTATCGCGATTCGAATGTAACGGTGACGGCTTTTCCAGTGCGCCATGGAATTTGGAAACAGGCTTATGGGTATACGTTCGTTACCCGGGACCGCAAGATTGTGATTTCTGGGGATACGGCGCCTTCAGAGGAAGTCGTGCGAGCTTGCGATGGGTGCGATGTGTTGCTGCATGAAGTTTTTAATCCACATGGGGATGAGTTGAAGGAGGCGCACTGGAAAGAATATTTCGCGACGTTTCATACTTCTCCGGCGGAGTTGGGGGAGATCGCGCGGCGGGCTCGGCCTAAGCTGCTCGTGGTGTATCACCAGTCATTGGAAAAATTGCCGGAGGCGGATTTGGTGGAGCAGATTGGACGGGAGTATGCGGGGGCGTGGGTTTCGGGACGCGATTTGGGAGTTTATTGACTTCGGGCTTCTTTTCGCTCGCGGCGAAGGTCAAGTGCGCTAACCACGGAGGGCACAGGGGAACACGGGGGGAAATTTTTGGGCAAACACTTTGCGGCGCGGGCGCACGGACAGGAGCGACTGTGCAAGAAGAGCTTCCGCGCTGCGCTCGGTGGGCGGACGAGGGCGTCCGCCCCTACGCGGGCTTTTACTGCTTGATTGACGACTGGTAGCGTTTGTTGATTTCGTCCCAGTTCACTACATTCCACCACGATTGCAGGTATTCGGGACGGCGGTTGTTGTATTTCAGATAGTAGGCGTGCTCCCAAACGTCATTGCCGAAAATCGGGCTCAGGCCTTGGGAGATCGGGTTGTCTTGATTGGGCGTGCTTAGGATTTTAACTTCGCCTTTCGCGTCTCCCACCAGCCAGACCCAGCCGCTGCCGAATTGGCCTACACCGGCGGCGTTGAATTTTTCCTGGAAGGTTTTGAAATCGCCGAAGGATTTCTTGATGGCGTCGCCGATGGGACCGGTGGAGTCGCCGCCGCCTTTGGGCTTCATGATGTTCCAGAACATGGTGTGGTTGACGTGGCCTCCACCATTGTTGCGGACTGCGCCTCGAATGTCTTCTGGGATGGCGTTGAGGTCCCGGATCAGATCTTCCGCGCTTTTGGCGTGGAGTTCAGGATGCTTGTCCAGAGCCGCGTTCAGATTCTTGACGTAGGCGGCGTGGTGCATGTCGTGATGCAGGTGCATCGTCTTTTCATCGATGGTCGGCTCCAGCGCCGTGTAGTCGTACGGTAGGGTGGGTAGCTCGTGCGGCATTTTATTTCCTCCAAAAGGTTAATGATGATGGGGGCGCGTGAAAGATTCAATCGGGAGCGGCTGGTTGCACTGGCGAGCCCATCTATTTGTAACCGGAAATCCAGCGCCGCGCAATGTGGCGCGAGCCGAATTCCGAGAATCGCGGTGGAGCCGTTTTGCAGGCGCTGGTGCTGCGCCCTCATTCGCAAAAAAGTGAACTGAATGGGACACTCCCGACTGTCGTCATCGCGGCTTATTATTAGCAGGCGGTTCACCGCTGTGCCGACTAAAATCGGAATGCCGGTTTGATTCGCGGCATGACCGAACCGCTGAGGGAGCGCTTCCGATGAAAATGATCGCTGCTTTATTCTTGCTGCTGGCATCTTCGTCCGCTGTGTTTGCGCAGAACGCGGACGCGGAGAAGAGCAAGATTCTTGCGCTGGAGAATGCGTGGAATCTGGCGGAACAGCACAAAGACGTCAAGGCGCTCGATGAACTGCTCGGCGGCAACCTGGTCTACGTCGACTATGACGGGGTCATCCAGACTAAAGGACAGTTCCTGGAGAACGTGCGGCGGCCGTCGCTTCATCCCGCGCAGATTGTGAATGAAACGACTACCGCATACGTGTATGGCACAGCAGCAGTGGTGACGGGAACGTATCGCGAAAGAGGCGTGGATAAGGGCAAGAGTTATTCGCGTCGCGGACGATTCACCGATACCTGGATCTACGGCAACGGGATTTGGCAGTGCGTCGTCAGCCAGTCGACGCTCATCAGCCACTGATTCGCGCAGAAAGTCTCCACTGACAACTCGTCTATATAATTCAAAAATAAAAGAGTGGGACATTTTCGCCACATGACTGCGGCGTCCACTCTCCGTTTGAATCGCCGGGAGGATCATTGAAGGTTCTGCTGCTGGAGAATATTAGCGGGGTGGCGGCTTCTCAGTTTGAAGAGGCCGGGTTTGTCGTCCAGTCGCTCAAGGGAGCGCTGGAGGAACGCGAACTGGTTGAGAAGGTGCGCGGGACTTCGATTCTAGGCGTCCGGTCCAAGACTCATATTACGGCGGCGGTTTTGGATGCGGCTCCGGAACTGGTGTCGGTGGGGGCGTTTTGCATTGGCGTGGATAAGATCGATCGCGCGGCTTCAAGCGAGCGCGGGATTGCGGTGTTCAACGACCCGCACTCGAACAGCCGGTCGGTGGCTGAGTTGGCGATGGGGGAGATCATCCTGCTGATGCGCCGGACGTTTGAGGCCAGCACGCAGCTGCATGGCGGCGTGTGGAATAAATCCGCAGCCGGGTCGCATGAGGTGCGCGGGCTGACATTGGGGATTGTCGGCTACGGCAAGATCGGGTCGCAAGTATCGGATCTGGCCGAGGCTTTGGGGATGCGCGTCGTATTTCATGACGTGGCGCATGTGCTGGCTCGCGGGAATGCCCGGGCAGTCAGCTTTCGCGAATTGCTGGCCACGGCTGACGTGATTACCTTGCATGTGGACGGCAAGATGCAGAACCAGGATTTGTTTGGCGAACAAGAAATTCTGGCCATGAAAGATGGCGCTTGCCTGATCAATCTTAGCCGCGGGTTTGTGGTGGATCATGAGGCCTTGGCCCGGCATTTGAAGAGTGGCAAGCTGGCGGGGGCCGCAGTGGATGTGTTTCCTGCGGAGCCGGAGACGGGCGCGGCGTTTTCCAGTCCGTTGCGCGGGCTGGCGAATGTGATTTTGACTCCGCATATTGGGGGAAACACCGAAGAGGCGCAGCAGAATATCGGGCAGTTCGTTTCGGCGAAGATGATCGATTATTTTGCCAGTGGGAATTCGCTGATGAGCGTGAACTTGCCGCAATGTCATCTCGACTACGAGCCGGGGTCGCATCGGTTGATGCACATCCATCACAACGTGCCGGGAATTTTACGGGCGATTAACGATATTCTGGCCGACCGGGAAATTAATATCGAACGGCAGGTGCTGGATACGCGCGGGCCGCTCGGATATGCGATCTACGATATTAATCGGGCTTGCGATGCGCAATTGCTGGGCGCACTGCTCGCGGTGCCGCACACGGTGCGGGTGCGGGTTGCGGCGGTGGTGGTGAGGTAGGTAGGGTTGGTTGCCGTCTCGAGTTGTCACCTCTGCACCGGACGAAATCTCTCAATTGACACGTATTTGGAATCCCACCCTTTTCGCAAAGTACGCGAAAAAGGATGGGGGACCCTCGTTATTTTTAATTAAGTGCTGCTGGAGGCGGCGGTGCTTTTCAGCGTTGCGGGTTGGTTCGGAGCTGACAATTCTTCGCTTGGTGGGCCCGGGGTGTTGATCGGAGAAGATGGGATACCGTTGATATAGATGGTGGAGTCGACGGTGCCGCCCCGGACGGTTTCACCCGCGGGCAGGAGACCTACGGCACGATTTCTTCCCGAGCCTTTGGCTTGGTAGAGGGCGAAGTCGGCTAAGACGAGGACCTGGTCGTGAGAAACGAGTTTGGGATCCGCTTCGTTCCAGGGAAACGCCGCCCACCCAATTGAACAAGTGATGCGGAAATCGGATTCGCTCCCGTCCACGCTGTAAGCTTTGGACCCCACCGAGTCCAGAACGCGATTGGCCAGGATATGGGCTTCTCTGCGGTCGGTGTAGCGCGACAGCAGGAGAAATTCCTCGCCGCCCCAGCGGATCACGGCGTCGGAAAGTCTGGCGGCGGAGTTGATGCGGCGCGCAACCTCGATCAGAACCTCGTCTCCGATCTTGTGGCCGAACTGGTCGTTGACCCTTTTGAAGTGGTCGATGTCGATCAGATAGAAAACCAGATCGCGATTGCGGGGATCGGAGGAAGGGTTGGTCAGAAACGAGCGTAGGACCTGTTGCGCGTCGGCTTCGATGGAATTTGCGAAGAAGCGGCGGTTGCGCACGCCCGTGAGCTGATCGGTCACGGAAGCGTCCAGCAATTCATGGTTTGCATTGGCCAGTTCTTTTTCCAGGCGTCCCTGTTTCACGATGCCGACAAAAGCGAAGACTACAACCGCGCCCAAAGAGAGCACGACGCGGAAGGTCCAAACGGCGCTGGGCAGACTGCGATCGAGGAACGACCAGGCGGCGAGCAGGGGCAGAATCAGCGTGACCGGAGCGGCGAGACGCGAGGCCCACAACCAGTATCGTTCGCTATCGGGGTTCCCGTGCTCGGAGGCAGGTTCGAGATGGTAAGCGATGAGAGCGGCAAAGGTCATCGCTGCAAGACCGAGCGCGGTGGTGGTGTCGTACCAGCCGCCGCTGGTGTAGATTCCGGCGTCGGAGAGCGAATCGACGACATATTCCATGACCGTGTCGAAAGCGATGACTGCGGTGAGGAAGGCGTAGAAATGCCGCCAACGACCGGAACTGTGACGACAGCCGTGCACCATGATCGAAAGCAGGACAACGTCCTGAGCCAGGGCTAGAAACTTGTAGGCGGGGCTGTAGGACTGGGGTTCCGGGGCGAGATATTGCCAGGGGATGACAAGGAACAGATAAAGGTACAGAAGCGCCAAGAGAAGTAGAAGGAGATCCAGCGTTCCCAAACGCTGATGTTGGGTAGTCGGCTCCACGTGAGGACGCAGAGCAAAGCCCAAAATCAGGAGGGTCCAGGAGAGATAGACTCCGGCGTCGCCGAGGCTCATGGCGGGAACTTGCTTGACCGCCAGTTCCCAATGCATCCCGAGAATCTGACTGCAGGCTTCGATGGCATAACCGGCGGCGAGAAGGATCCACACGAGACGTTGACGGCGGCGGCTGGCGAATGCATTCCTGAGGAAGGCAGCCGAGGCGAAAAACATGAGGACAAGCTCGATCCAATCGGTGATCGCTGCGAGCTGGAAAGATTTGGGCAGGAGCATGGACGCGACCATCTGCGCGATGACCAAGCAGGCAACGGCCCAAGCCCAAATCTTCGAATTGGATCGAAGACGCACCAATTCCCTCATTCTTTAAGAATTACAACTTGTTATGTCTGGGAACCAAAGTGACAGAAGTAACCTCGCGGAGCTGGGCGATAAAACGTGGGTCAGGAGTTGGAGGCGGCGCGGCGGAGGCGATCGTGGATGGCCTCCCAGTCGGGGGTTTGGGCCGGGAGATCGACTGCAATCCAATCGCAGCGGGCCGCGTCGGCGTTGTGCAGTTGATCGTAGAGTGCGGCGGCGTAGGCGGCTGCCCCGGCTGGCATTTGGACCGACGTGACGCCGTTTTGTTTGGCAGGATTGCGATGTTGCAGGTAGATTCCCCGGCCTTGGCCGGGCACGTCTCCGTTCGTCACCAACAACAAGGGGGTACTGGGGCTGTAGTGGCGGGCGTGCATCCCGGGCGAGGGATGGGAACCGGTCGGAGTGTCTTGGGCAGAGCCCAGGGGGCCGATGAGAGCTTCCAACTCTGTCCTTGAAATGGCGCCGGGGCGCAGCAGGACTGGGATCGGATCGGCCAGCGAGAGGACGGTGGACTCGATACCTACCTCGCAGGGGCCGCCGTCCAGGATCAGGTCGACTTCATCACCCAGACTTTGGCGGACGTGGTCGGCGGTGGTCGGGGAGAGTTCAGTGAAACGATTGGCGCTGGGCGCGGCTAGCGGGACTCCAGCGGCTTCGATGAGGGCGAGCGCGATTGGGTGGGCGGGCATGCGCAGGGCTACGGTGGAGAGTCCGGCGGTGACTATTTGCGGGATGCTTGATTTCGATTCTGCCCCGCTGCGCGGGGGACAGCCGGGGGCGGCTGTCTCTACGCTTGCGGTTGGCAGGACCAAGGTCAGGGGACCGGGCCAGAATTGTTTTGCTAAGCGGTCGGCAATTTCTGGCCAGTTCTTCACCAACGACTTCGCCATTTCCATCGAGGCTACGTGGACGATGAGCGGGCTGGTGCTGGGGCGGCGCTTCACTTTGTAAATTCTGGCTACGGCTTCGGCGTTCAGGGCGTTGGCACCGAGGCCGTAGACGGTTTCCGTGGGGAAGGCTACCAGGCGTCCGGCTTGCAGGAGTTTGGCGGCTGCGGCGATCTCGGGGTGTTTTGGACTGCGCGACACCTGATCATTCTAGAAGGGGATGAAAATCTTAACCAGGGGCACGGAACAATGCGGGGCGAAAAAGACGGGGCACAGCCCCGTCACCACACGAGCCTAGCGGTTATTTTTTCTTGTCTTCTTTCTTCTCTTGTTCTTCCACCACTAAGTTGTTAGTTACGGAGAATGCGCCGTGGACGCCGTTGGCTTGCATGCCGGCAACCTGCTTTTCCATCTGACGCGCCACCACGCCTTCGAGGGTGATCGTGCCTTTGTTCACGATGATGTGGATGGGGGGAACCGCGCGCAACTGGTACTGGCTGAGGACGCTGTTGCCGTAGATAGCGCGGTAAGCGGCACGGCGGATGCGGTCGTCGTTGGGAGAATTGGGCAGGACTTCAAGGTTGTTGACCACCTTGTCCACGCCTTCGATCTTCTTGACGACGTTTTCCGCGTCCGACTTCAGAGTGGGACGCGACACCTGGCCGATCAGGGTTACGGTGCCGTCTGGATCGACTTTGTAGGCGAGGTTATCGAACACGCCATAAAAAGGAAGCATGACAAGCTCATGATGGACTTCCTTGTAGATGCGGTTGATGCTCTTCTGATTGAGCGCGCCAGAGGCCGGGTTGTCCTGCGTGGTGGGACTGGCTGGAGCCACCATCGAGAAGATCAGTGGGAGAGCAAGAACAAGAACGATGAGCAGTGATTTCTTCATTTTTATTGACCTCATGTTAGATGCTTACCAATGGGCAGCCCTGAGACATTTCGCAACTCTCTGACGCTGGAAAATGGTCACGGACTGCTTTTCTATGGAGGCGGAGACACTTTCTTACCATTCGCTCGAAGATTTTGCAATGTGCCCAGGCCGGTAAAACCGCCACTGCCGAGCTGCGCTCGGTACGGGGCTGAGCCCCGTCACCACACTTGCGCTTTAAGCGGCTTTGGGTTTGCTTCTTCTTTCTCTAAGACCTTCGATTAGCAGATAGAGGACAGGAATAAAAAACAGGTTCAGAGTAGTGCTGAGTAACATGCCTCCGAAGACGGTGGTGCCTACCGAGTGGCGGCCGTTTTCTCCGGCTCCGCTGGCGAGGACGAGAGGAACGACGCCCAGAATGAAGGCCAACGAAGTCATCAGGATGGGGCGGAGGCGGATGCGCGCGGATTCTACGGCGGCTTCGAGAATGGTTCGACCCTGTTTGCGCAACTGCTCGGCGAATTCGACGATCAGAATTGCGTTCTTGGACGATAAACCCACCAACATCACCAAGCCTACCTGACAGTAGACGTCATTCTGCTGGCTGCGGAGCCATTGCGCGGAAAGCGCCCCCAGCAAGGCCATGGGCACGGCTAACAGGATGATCAACGGCAGAACAAAGCTTTCATACTGCGCGGAGAGAGTCAGATAGACGACTAGAGTACCGAGACCGAAGAGGATCAGCGTGGTGGATCCTGAGGCTAATTCCTCCAGCGAAATCCCGGACCATTCGTAGGCGTAGCCCTGCGACAAGGCTTTGGCGGAGAGCTGCTGCATGGCCTGAATGGCTTGTCCAGAGCTGAAGCCGGGGGCGGCGGAGCCGCTGATCTCCGATGAGCGGAAAAGGTTGTAGTGATTAATGACCTGGGGCGCCGAGGTCTGCGTGACGGTTACCAGATTGGCCAGCGGGACCATCGCTCCAGCATCGGAGCGCACGTAGTACTGGCCAATGTCTTTCGGATGCGAGCGGAATTGCTTGTCGGCCTGCACATAGACGCGATAGGAACGGTTGTTGAAATCGAAGTCGTTAATGTACGCCGAGCCCATGTAAACGCTGAGCGTATCGGTGATCTGGCCGAGCGGGATGTGGAGGCTCTTGGCTTTTTCGCGATCGATGGTGACGACGTATTGCGGATCGTTCGCGGTATAGGTGCTGAAGAGTCCGGTGAGGTCTTTTTCTTGACGTTCGCCGGCAGCGCGAATGAAATCGTGAGTGGTTTTCTCGAGATCGGCAGGAGTGTGCGAGCCCTGATCCTGCACTTCGAATTGGAATCCACCAAATTCGCCGAGGCCCTGGACGGCGGGCGGTTCAAAGGGGATAACATTGGCGCCAGAAATCCCTGCGAGTGGGCCACGGAGACGATTGAGGATGTCGGCAGCGGTGTGGTGCCCGCCCCGGCGCTTGGAGTAGGGCTGGAGGGGCACGAAGGTGAGGCCGGCATTGGGGGTTGCGCCTCCAAAGCCGAAGCCCGCGATGGCAAACGTGCCCCTGACTTCGGGGATCGTCTTGGTGATGGCGGAGACTTGCTGGCCGATCTTTCTGGTGTAGTCGAGCGACGCTCCGCTGGGAGCTTGAACCGCAATGATGAGATAGCCCTGATCTTCGCTGGGGACGAAACCCTGGGGCACATGCTGAAAGACAACGTAGGCAAAAGCGAGCAAACCGGCGAACACCACGAGGGCGACATATTCGAAGCGCAGAACAAAACGCAGACTGCGGACGTAGCCGTTGTTCACCGCCGCCAGGACGCGATCGACGATCTTGAAGAAGAAATTCTTTTCGCCCTGCTTGTGGCCGAGCAGGAGCGCGGAAAGCGCGGGGGTTAGAGTCAGCGCGTTGAAGGCAGAGATGGCGATGGAGAAGGCGATGGTCAGGGCAAACTGGCGGAACAGAATTCCTGTGGTGCCGGGGAAGAAAGCCACGGGCACGAAGACGGCAACCAGCACGAGGGAGGTGGCGATGACGGCGCCGGTGACTTCCTTCATGGCGTCGGACGAAGCCTTCAGGGGGTCGGTTTCACCTTCCTCCAAGTGGCGCTCGATGTTTTCAATGACCACGATGGCATCGTCAACGACCAGTCCGGTGGCTAACGTGATGCCGAACAGGGTCAACGTGTTGATCGAGAAGCCGAGCATTTTGACAAATGCGAACGCGCCGATCAGCGATACCGGGATGGTAACTGCCGGGATAATGGTGGAGCGCCAGTCTTCGAGGAATATGAAGATGACCAAAATGACGAGGGAGATGGCCGTGCCCAGGGTGGAGACTACGTCGCGAATGGATTCGCTGACGGCGTCGGTGGTGTCGAAGGCAATCTCATACTTCATGCCGGGAGGAAACTTTTTGGCCAGGCGGTCAAGTTCAGCAATGCATCTTTGGTGTACGTCGAGCGCGTTGGCGGTGGAGAGCTGGGTGACGGCGATACCAACCGCTTCGCGACCGTTGTAATCGAGGTCGGTACTGTAGTCCTCGGCGCCGAGTTCGGCGTGGCCGACGTCTTTGAGGCGTACGAGGGTGCCGTCGGCATTGCTCTTGAGGATGACGTTGTCGAACTGCGCCGCTTCAGAAAGGCGGCCCACGACGCGGACGCTGATCTGGTAGGTCTGGTCGGGCATCGCCGGTTGCGAACCGACTTGTCCGGCGGCGATTTCGACGTTCTGTTCGCTGAGAGCGGTCACTACGTCGTCGGCGGTGAGCGAGCGTCCGGCCAGACGCACCGGATCGAGCCACAGGCGCATCGAGTATTTGCGCTCGCCGAAGATGATGACGTCGGCGACTCCGGGGACGCGTTTCAGAGTATCGCGCACATAGACGTCGAGATAATTGCTGATGAAGAGCGGAGTGAAACGGCCGTCTGGAGAGAATACGGCGCCGCCGAAGACGAAGTCTTTCGAGGTCTTGGCGACGGTGATGCCGATTTGCTTGACCGCGGCGGGGAGGCGTCCGGCGGCGGTGTTGACGCGGTTCTCAATGTCAACGGTGGCGAGGTCGGGATCGCGGCTGATGTCAAACGTAGCGGTCACGGTGCTGACGCCGTCGTTGGTGCTGGAAGAGGTGATGTACTTCATGCCCTCGGCGCCGTTGATCTGCTGCTCAATCGGCGTGGTAACCGCGGATTCCACGGTCTGCGAACTGGCTCCGGTGTAGACGGCGGTGACCCCGACCTGCGGAGGCGCCAGGGTCGGGAATTGCGCGATGGGGAGAGTGGGAATGCTGACCGCGCCCGCGAGGATAATGAGGAGGGCGCAGACGGTGGAGAAGACCGGGCGATGGATAAAAAAGTCGACCATAGTGAAGAAGGGGTGTTCCCTCGGCGCTTGCCTGCGTTAGGTGGTGCTTTCCTGCGGGACTACGGACACGCCATCGACTAAAAACTGGGTACCAGAGACGACGACCTTGTCGCCAGACTTTACGCCATCGATGACGACATAGTAGTTGCCAACGATTTGGCCGATCTGGAGCGGTTTCTGGTGGACCACGAAACCACCTTTTTGATCCGGCTCGGCGACGAAGGCGAAATAGTTGCCGCCGATTCGCGACACGGCCAGAATGGGGACTACGGGCTTGGTCTGGCTGCCCCAGACGACGCGTGCGCGGATGAACTGCGAGTTGCGCAAGACATCGTTCGAGTTGGCGACGGTCGCTTTGACGAGGACCGATTGCGTCGTGTTATCCACTTGCGGAGAGATGAAGGTGATGCGGCTCGAGGCCAGCACGGTTCCGGCGCCATCGACGATCTGGACGGGGAGATTCATCTTGAGCTGGCTCGACTTCTCGATGGGAATATAGATGTAGGCTTCGAGGCTGCCGGGGCGGTCGACGGTGGTGAGTTGCGTGGTGGTGAGGACGCGATCGCCGACGCGAACGGGAACATCTCCGACGACTCCCGCGCGCGGGGCGACCACTTTGTAGTAACGCAACTGAACCTGCTGCTCGTTGACTAGCGCGCCCAGCGATTGCAGTTGCGCCTTGGCAGCGTCCAATGTTGCGCGCGCAGTATCGAGTTCCTGCTTGCTGACCACGCCCGCAGCGGCCAGACCGCTGGTGCGGTCGTAACTCTGCTGCGCCAATTTGAGTTGAGCCTCCTGGGCAGCGGTTGCGCTCTCCTCAATCCTGACCGTGGCCTGCTGCTTGGCGGGATCAATCTGCATCATGGGCGCGCCGCTGGCTACCCTGTCACCGGAGTGGACGAAGATCTGGGTGATGATGCCTTCGACTTGAGGTGAAACGACAGCGGAGTCGCGGGACTTTAAGGTGGCGACGTATTCGGTGGTGTCGTCAACTTTTTGGGCGCTGGCGGTTTGGACTTGCACCGGCATGGCTTGCGGGCCGGCAGCAGCGTTGACCGCTTTGCCGTTGTTGCACGCGCTGGTCAGGAGGACGGCCAGGATTGTAACTGGCAGCAGGAGCGATGTCGTTTTCCGGCAGAATCGAAACATAATCATTCAGCTCTTCAATATAGATTCAGACTAGCGGGTGGAAGCTCCGAAGAATTTTAACTTCTGCTAAATTGTCTTGTCATGAAGCCGAGCCGGAGTTTTGCCAGCGACAACAATGCTGTGGTGCACCCCGAAGTACTGGAGGCGATCCAGCGCGCCAATCAAGGTCATGCGGTGGGGTATGGGGATGATTCTAATACGGAATCGGCGATCGCGAAATTCCGGGAACAGTTCGGGGCGGATATCGCGGTCTTCTTTGTCTTCAACGGGACAGCAGCCAATGTGCTGAGTTTGCAGGCACTGACCCGGCCGTTTCATGCGGTGCTGTGTCCGGAGCTGTCTCATATTTACACCGATGAATGCGGGGCGCCGGAAAAGTTCACCGGCTGCAAACTGGTGCCCTTGGCGGCTCCGGCTGGAAAACTGACGGTGGAAACGGTGGCGCTCGCGTATCACGGAATTGGCGACCAACATCATGTGCAGCCGCGGGTGATTTCAATTACACAATCGACCGAGATGGGGACGGTGTACAAACCGGCTGAGATCGAAGCGCTGAGCCGGTTTGCGCACGAGCGAAAAATGTTTCTGCACATGGATGGGGCGCGGATTGCAAATGCGGTGGCGGCTCAGGGACTGACATTGCGGCAAGCGACGCGCGATTTGGGAGTGGACGTGCTTTCCTTTGGCGGGACCAAGAATGGATTGATGGGGGCGGAGGCGGTTGTATTCTTCCGTCCGGAGCTGACGCACGAATTTCTCTTTGTTCGCAAGCAGGGGATGCAGTTGGCGTCGAAGATGCGGTATTTGTCGGCGCAGATGGAGGCGCTGCTGACGAATGATCTCTGGCGGCGGAATGCGGAGCATGCGAATCGGATGGCGCGGCTGCTGGAGCAGGAAGTAGCTCGGATTCCGCGGGTGAAGATTATGTATCCGGTGGAGGCGAATGGCGTGTTCGCGCAAATTCCGCGCGCGGCCATCGCTCGGATTCAGGAACGGTACTTCTTTTATGTGTGGAGCGAAGAGGAGTCGGTGGTGCGGTGGATGTGCTCGTTCGACACGACCGAGGAGGACATCGCGGAGTTTGTTAAGTTTGTGGGGACGGTGGTCGGAACACTGCCCAGTTAAAACCATCGCCCGAGCCATCCCTGTAGAGACGCGGCTTGCCGCGTCTGGGGCAGCGCCATAGGCCGGTTTTAGCCTGCACGGGTTCGTTGCGCAGACCGGAGACGGGGCAAGTCCCGTCTCTACACTTACCCCTTGGCGGCTCTGATTTTTGCCCATCTTGCGCGCTGCGCTGCTGCGATTCTTTTGCGTCCAGCGGCTGAGATGGTTCGCTTCTTGCGGGTGGCGGCAGGTCCGTGCTTTCCGCCCTGCATGTAAACTTTGCCGAAAGTCGTTAGAGCCGCGGTTACGCGGTGAAGTTGATCTTCGAGCCGAGCGCGTTCCTGCTCCAGTTGTTTGACCACGACTTGAATGATTGTTTTTGCCATTGTTGAATTTTATCACTGGTAAGTCGGACGGCAAGACAGTTCGTGCCGAGAGGTTGATGAACCGGCGGGCGATTCCCGTTTTTAGACGAAGTTCCGCTCTGGGCGTGGAATTTCGCGGTCAGGCACGTCACACGAAGAACACTCACAAGTGCGCGTCCGTGATCCTTCCCCGGCATCCGCTGGGTGGTAAGATTTCAGGCGGACACTCTGATACTAATGATGAAGTCTCGTTGGTCGCGACGATCAAGCCAAATGGCCCGGATGCTCCTCGCGACCATTGCCGGTGTCTGTCTGATATCGGGTGGCCTAACTCGCGAACCAGGATTCGCTCTAAGTCACGCGGCAACCCCGACCAAGCAATTTCGCTCGCCAACGATCCTTCCGCTGACTCACTTTTATGACACGGCGCATCCCCTGCCGCCGGGTAAGCCTGGAGAACTGATTCGCTCGGAACCGATCAACCAATATCATCTTCCGTTTGAGTTATCGGCATTGCGGATTCTTTATCACTCACGAACCGCGAACGGAAGTGACGTGGCGGTCTCAGGCGTGGTGCTGATTCCGGATGGCCAGCCCCCGGCGGGGGGATGGCCGGTGATCGCGTGGGCGCACGATTTCCGGGGAGCGGGGCGAATGTGTGCTCCGTCGCTGATGAACAATCTCGGGGCCGGGGCGATCCTCGCCATGTACGCAAATCTGGGTTATGCGGTGGTGGCGACGGATTATGCCGGGCTGGGCGCCGACTCGGGTACCGCGGTTGGGGATATGCAGTCGAACGCGCTTGATGTCATCGATTCCGTTGCGGCGGCGCACGCGGCGAATTCGCATATCGGACGAAGATGGATCGCGGTGGGGCCTTTCCAGGGAGGACAGGCGGCCGCGGCCGTGGCCGAGAGCGAAATAACCGGCGCCGGCTATCTGGGCAGCATTGTGACTTCCGGCTTGGCGGATGCGCCAGAGATTTACCAGCGCCTCGCGCAGGGCTCTTCTTCTTTCAATGCCCAACGCGCGCTGCTGGATTTGGCAGCCGGCGTCAAGGCGCTCGATCCGGAGTTTGAGGTTGGCGACATGCTTCGCGGCGCGGCTCTCCCCGCATATGAGCGGGTCAAGCGGATGTGTGGAGCAGAGGCGGAGCCGGAACTTACGGGCGAAATCCTGAAGCCCGGGTGGGAGAATATCAAGTTCGTCAAACAGTTTTTGAGCGGGAATGTCCCGGGGCAAAAGCGGGCTCGCGGCCCGCTGCTGGTGATCGCCGGCGAGGCGGACGTTGCGATTCCGGCGGAAATGTCGGAGAAGACCGTGGCTCGCATGTGCAAGCAGGGCGACAGAATTTTATTCTTGAAGTATCGGGATCTTGACGCCAGCGGCGCGATGGGGACGTCGGTTGCGGATCAGATCAGTTGGATCAAGGCACGGTTTGCGGGCGATGTTGCGCCGAGTAACTGCCGGTAAGGGCTTCTGTCGCCCGACGCACCGCCCAAAAAGCATGTCTGGTTTTCTATGGGCTTCCGGCATTGATAAAGCAATGCCCTGATGCGAAAAGCAAGTCGTATCGTCGAAGGTCGCCGCTTACCAATTGAGGTTGGTGCGAGGTGCGTCCTCGGCAGGTCTCACCTGATTCCGTTTGCGATAGACGACGAAGATCATGCCAATGGAGCCGAGCGTGGGAGGAAGGACAAGAACCACGATCCCGATTTGCAAGGCCGCAATCATGCGAGCACCGGCGGAAGCCGCTTGGGTGTAGCAAAGCGAGCAGCTCTGCGAAAAAGCGGGAACAGCGGTCAGCAACAGGATTACCCCCGCCAATCCAAGCCGTACGAGTCGAAGCCGCGATTCACTCATTGGTCACTCCCAAATTTCATGCCCGGCAAAACTAGCTGGGCCCAGAGCCTGTAAGCCGGAACAGGAGCAGGCGGAAACTGTCTGTCCACATATAGTTCATGGCTAAGAGCACGAAGATCGAAAAGAACGCGACGAATTGGAAGAAATTGCGTTTTTCCGAACTCAGATTCATCAGGAAGCACACCACCAGAACCGACTGGATGGTGCCAAAAATGAGCACGCGCAACACCATGTGTTTCCCACCGGTGCTCTGATAGCCAACCAAGAACTCCGCCGCAGTGACCATCAATAGGCAGACATAGATGGCTGCGTATCTTCCAATTCCCGATCCTTGAGCTGTGGCCATGGTAATTCGCTCCTGTAGTCTTCACTCTTTACTGGCTTGCTGCCCCGCCCTTTAAACGAGCCTCTCTGACTAACTCACTTACGGTATCGCCAGAGACTACTCTAAGACGACCCAAAGTCGCTCCGCAACTGTTACTGCCAGCCGGTTACGGCGCCACGTTCATCAGGTAGACGACTGGAACGATAAACAGCCAGACCAGACCGACGAATTGCCAGAACAAATTTACGATCTCGATATCGTCGCCGTTGTATCGTCCACCCTTATAGCGGAGAGCCACGATAAACACGGCGATGGTGCCGCCTGTAATGTGCAGCAGACTAAATCCTGTGATCGAGTAGAACGCCGCTCCAAAGGCTGCCGGTCCCCAGGGATTTTGAAACAGGCCGACGCCCTGGCTCATCATGTTCATCCAATCGCGGATGTGCAGGGCGGTAAAGATGGTGCCGGCTGCGGCGGTGATCATCATCCACCGAAAGGCTTTCGCCTTGTCGCCAGCTTTGGCAGACTGGAACGCGGTCAGCATCGTCGCGCTGCTGATGATCATAACGAGAGTCATAAAGGCGACATTGGTTACGGTTGAACCGTGGAAAGGTCGGGGCCATTGCGCGCTGGCGTTGCGCAGGAATCCGTACGCGGCGACACAGGCCGCGAATGTCATCACGTCCGACATGATGAACAGCCACATCGCGAACTTTTTCGAAAGGATGCCAAATGGTCGTTCCTCCATCGGCGGGGCCGAATGCGCTCCCATGGTCATCGTTGCGTCGCTCACAATGCCTCCTGTGTGGTGGGAATCAAATCTTTATCCAAAGCAGCAAAAGTAAATACACCCAAAGAATGCCCATGAAATGCCAGTAGTACGAAAAGCTGTCGAGCGTCGTCCGGCGCAGGACCGCCCGGTGCAGTTTGCGGATTACGTAGATCAGGCCAACCAACCCGCCGAGTACATGAAGACCGTGCACCGCGGTCAGCAAGTAGAAGAAAGAGCTGTTCGGATTGGTGGCGAGATATAAACCTTCGGAACGCAAAGTCAGCCAAGCGGCGTATTGACCGATCACAAAAACCAAGCCTAGAAACGAAGTCACATAGAGCCAGAAGCCAGGCCTTCGACCGGAATTCCCAACGCCGGTCATGAAAGCTGCGATCCGGCGGCGAGCGACCTCCAAAGTCACGCTGCTAACCAGCAGCACCAATGTATTCCAATAGAGGACCGAGGGGAGGGTGATGTGGTGCCAATCCAAGGAAGCACCCTGGCGGACAATCAGCGCGCTGGTAAACGCGGCAAAGGACATCGAGATTGCAGCCAAGGTAACCCATATCCCAGTCTTCGACGGAGCCGGGGAGTAATCCTGAACGGCACCCACCTCGCCGCCTCCCGGAACCAGGTTCCGGAAGCCACCGTTCCCGTTCCCCGGATGAACTGGCTCCGGGGAATTCAGCGGCTTCACCTTCGGTGGTCCGGGTAGCGTAGTTGCCATGGGTACTGCACTCCTTGTAGAACAAACGGTAGAACAAACGGCCAGATCTTCGTGCCTGCGGTCGTGGTTAACGATTTGCTGTCTAAGGCTGGCCGTTTAAGGCTCGTCGAAATCGGTCTTCACCTGTTCGGGTGAAGCCTGCATCACGTAATCGCCGGTCGAGCTCTCCACCCCATATTGATAGGGATCGTGATACACGACCATATGCCTGCCGCCGAAGTTATCCCACGGTGGGGGCGAGGAAGTCGACCATTCGAGCGAAGTGCCCTGCCACGGATTGTCGGGGGCGATCGCACCATACTTCTTGCTGTGGAAGAAGTTGTAAAGGAAGATCAGTTGCGCGGCACCGGTAAACAGCGCAGCGATGGTGATGAACTGGTGCACGCCAATCAGTGGCTGCATGTAATCCGCCGGAAAGGACGAATAGCGCCTCACATTGCCCGCCATTCCCAGAAAGTGCATCGGCATGAAAATCGCGTAGGTGCCGACAAAGGTGCACCAGAAGTGAATCTTCCCCAGGGTGTCGTTCATCATGCGGCCCCACATCTTGGGGAACCAGAAGTAAGTTCCAGAGAAGATGCCAAACAGAGCGGCGATGGCCATGGTGAAGTGGAAATGAGCCACCACGAAGTAGGTCGCGTGCAGCAGAATCTGGAGCGAGGGCTGCGCCAGGAAAAAGCCGCTGATGCCGCCGGTAATGAACATCGAAATAAATCCCAGGGCGAACAACGACGCGGCGTTAATGCGCAACTTCGCGCCGTACAGGCTCCCCAGACAAATCAAGACGATGATGGTGGATGGAATGGTAATCAGCAGCGTGGGAAACGAGAACACCACCGAGGAAAATGGATTCATGCCGCTAACGAACATGTGATGGCCATACACCGTGTAGCTGAGAACGGCCAGGGCTCCCATCGAGTAAACCAGCACCCGGTGGCTGAGCATGGGCTTGCGCATGTTGGTGATCAGAACATGGGCGATGATCCCCATTCCCGGCACGATCGCGATGTAGACCTCGGGATGCCCGAAGAACCAGAACAGGTGCTGCCAGAGTAGAGTCGATCCCCCCGAGTGCGGCAACAATTGGTCGTTGATAACCAGATTTGAGGCCACGAAGAAACTCGTCCCCGCGACGTGGTCGAGGATGAGCAGGATGCAGGCGGGCATCAGGACCGAGAATGATGTAAGCCCCATGCAGGAGGTGATGAACCACGCCCACGTGGGAAGCGGCAGGCGCCACAGACTCATCCCCTTACAGCGCAGGTCGAGAATGTTCGGGATAAAATTCAAAGCGCCGAAAAGCTGCCCCAGACAGAAGATGGCGAGTGACGTGGCCCAAATCACCACGCCCGCCCCTTGACCCGGACCCGCCGCCGAGCCAATTGCGCTAAGCGGCGCGTATTGCGTCCACCCGCCCAGGGTCGGGCCGTCGCCCACGAAGAACGACAGGATCATCACGCAAAAGGCCACGAATGTGGTCCAGAACGACATCATGTTGAAATGCGGAAACGGCATGTCCTCGCAGCCGGTGTGAATGGGGATAAAGAAGTTGCCAAACGCCGCGAAGGGCACCACGGTAAGCACAAAGAAGACCATGAAGGTTGCATGCATGGTCATTAGCTGCAGATAGTACTCGGGCGTCATCACATTGCCGGGAGCGCCGTTCGCGGAGAGAAAATGCAGCCCGGGGATGGGAAAGTTTGTCCACGCCAGGTGAATGCGCATCAACCAGGAAAGCACCATCCCGATTAGCACGGCGGCCATTCCCAGACCGTAATACTGCTTGCCGATCACCTTGTGGTCAAGACTGAAGACGTACTTCCGGATAAAAGTCGTCGGAGGCCCGTGGTGTACCGCCGCGTGGACTGCCGGTGTATCGTGCATGTACTCACCTCGAAGAGATATCTTTGGGCCGCGACGCTACGACGCAACTCTGCGCCGCATCACCGCAAACGGTGTTGCATTACTGCATCGCCGTTTCCTTCTTCAGCCAGTCGTCATAGTCCTGCTGCGACAACACGCTCAGATACGCTTTCATGTTGTAGTGCCCCAAGCCACAGAGTTGGCTACACACAATTTCATACTTGCCAACTTTTGTTGCCGTGAAATGAAGCTGGAGATCCAAACCGGGCACAAAATCCTGGTGAATTCGCAGCGCCGGCACATAGAAAGAATGGCTGACGTCCTTGGCATGCATCATCAAGCGCACTTCGCGGTTCACTGGAATGGCCATTTCCGCGGTCACAATGTCGTCTCTGGAATCAACATCGGTGCCCGGATCGAGACCAAAGAAGTTCTGGTTGGCCTCGCTGATTTTGTCGGCGTGCAGCGGACCAAACTTTCCATCCGGCCCCGGATAGCGAAAATAGAATGCGAACTGCCCAGCTTGCACTTGCACCGGCATCGCGTCGGCGCCAGGCTGTGTGAAGTAAATGTTACCCCAGGCTTTGACTCCGAAAATTCCAAGGGCAAAGACTTCCACCCCGACCAGAATGATCGCGCCCGCCACCAGACCGGCCGCGCCCCCGGGAAACTTCTTCGATTTTCCGGGCCGATCGCCGGAAAATTTCCAGATCAGCCAGGCCAGGAATACCTGCGAGAGGATGAAGGAGATGCCGGCCTCCCACATCGTTTCCGACATCTGGTCGTCGATCGCCTGACCGTGCGCCGACACGTCTTCCACCGGATGCCAGGTATTGCGGATAACGGGAATCGCGGAAAGGATCGTGATTACGAGGATCGTAATCGCAAAAAACTTCGCCATGTGGTTCGCCCTCCGGTGCTTACTTCACGCACACTTCACGTAAAAAACGGACGGAGAGTTTCCGCTCCGTCGCCAAGCGTCAGTACGCCTTCGCCTTGAAAGTGAAGTTGACGTCCTTGGTCTCGTTGCCGGTGATGGTGACGTCGGCGGTCTGGGTGCCGTAGTCCTCATGCCAAGCGGTGATGGTGTACTTGCCGGCCGGAAGATTGGGCAACTTAAAGGTGCCTCCACCCTTGCTGACGTCGTAGTGGTTGGTTTTCAGCACCACGAACTCGCCATGCATCCAGGGATGAATGTTGCACTTCACCGAGATGAATTCCGGCTTGTCGTACTTGGCTGAAATCGGGGGAGTACCGGGTGGCTGAGACTTGTTCCACTCGGTGTTGATCTTGGCCAGCGGGTGAATATTGTGCGAAGTCTGGTCGGCGTTGACGATCTTCAATTCCTGGTCGGTGTGCATCACCAGAACGTGCGGAAGATACTGACACCCTTGCTGCGTAAAAGTAACCGCTTGCGACGGAACCTGGCCGTCGTCGGGGGCTCCCGATGAAATATAGACCACCACATTTTCCAGGGAATTGTTGGGCCCGGTCACGATCGACTCGGTGGTCACGGGCGTCGCATGCTGCTTGGCGCAGCTCGGTTCCTTGCCCATATCGATTGGTTTCTGATGGGCGGGTACGCCCGTGTAGGTCACTTTGCCGCTCACGGTTCCAGCAAACATCAGGGACGAACACAGCAGCAGCGAACAAGCCAGCGACATCACGAGCAACATCAAAATTCCTGACGCATTTTTCCTGTTACGCATTCGAGTAACTCCCTCCTCGGGTCATGATCATGATTTAGTGGCCGCCACCGGGCGACTTGGTCTCGGCAGGGGCGGATGCTGGCGGCGGATTCTTGTCAACGTACGCGGGGATTACTCCGTGCGCCGCCGACAGCACTTCATTCTCTTTGCCGTGACGATTGATCTGCAAGGTACGTAGGAAGTGGACCAGATCCCAGGCGTCGTTGGGCTGGATCACGTCCGCGAAAGAAGGCATGGGCGTGCCGTCCACGCCGGTCATGAATATCTTGTAGATATCCTGGTTGGTGTTGCCGCACTTGAAGCGCGAATCGTCTTTACCCAGCGCGAAGTTATAGGGACGGATCGGATTGTCCTTACTATCCGTGAGCGTACCGGCGGACGGGCCGTCGCCCTTCCCAGCTGGACCGTGGCACTTCCAGCACTCTAACTTGGTGAAGAGCGCTTTACCATGAGCGATGCTGTCCATCGTGACTGGCGGCTCGGCGCCAACCTTGATCGGTTCGCCGGCTTTTTCCTTTTCCCAGCGGGGCGAGAAGATCTTGATATAGGCGACGAGATCAGCGCGCTGCTGCTTGGTGAAGGTATTCCAGATCGGCATGTTGGAATTGGTGAGGCCGCGCCCGATGGTGTTGTAGAGATCCTCATCAGTGGGCAAAGTGCCGGTGAGAGTGGAGCGACACTTGAATGTGGCGATAGTGAAATCGCGCGGCTTCGGATCGAGCCAGATGGCGTTCTCGCCATTGGCATCGCCGAGATCGCCGTGACAACCGGCGCAATAGCGGCGGTAGTCGGACTTGGCGGCCGCTGCGTGCCCGGTGATGTTGCCGATGTGGCTCTCCATGGCCTTGAGCACGAGTTTGGGCTGCGGCCCTACGTCGGGCGCGTCCTGCGCCGCTGCCATCACTAGACCCACAACCGCGGTGAAAAGAATTGCGCCGATCAGTCTCATTGGCTTCAAGCTGTTCATAGTCAGCACCCTTAATACCGGAGTCAGCGCTGGCGAATCGAGTTCGCCAGCGGGCAATCCTGGTGGTTAGAAGTCCGGTGTTTAGAAGTCAAAGTCAAATCCCGTAAGCAGCTCGCTGGTGTTGATATTGGTGCCAGTGAGCGCCGAAGTCCCAGTCTGGTGGAAAATGTTGAACTCGTTGTGCCAGGCGAACCCGGCCCGGCTGGTCATGAACGGGTTATAGCGGGACCCGACCGTGTAAGTCGTAACGTTGCCGAAGTCGGAGCGAGTTCCGGGCGTCGACTGCTGCGACATCCGTATGGTTTCGTACCTCGCGATAAAGATGAGCTGTGGACTGTAAACGTAGTGCGGTTCGATGAGGACGCCGTTCCAAGTCGGGTTACGGGAACCGGCGGGGAGCACCGTTCCCGGCGTGTTGTTTAGAGTAGCCACGCCGTCGATCAGGTCGCCATACCCCTGGCCGAACCAGGCGCTATCCGATCCGTGTTGCGTGACGACCTGGACATCGACGTGCTGTCCGAAATAGAACTGCCCCACGAAGCCTACCCGACTGAAACCCTTGTTTCCGGTTCCTGAACCGGGAATCGGGGCCCCGCCGTTGGTAAGCCAGCTCGTCGGCGCTTCGCCCACCATGGCGTAGAAGCCGACACGCTGCACGCCCAGTCTGCCAGCGTCAAAGGCCTGACTGCCAGCAAAGAATCCCGTATAGGAGTTGGAGCCGTAGGGCAAGCCGACACTGCCGTTGTTTGAACTGAGAAGCGAGGCTGAGTATCGGGTTCGGTCGTTGTACGAGTGCCCCATCACTTCGACGCCGAGTTGATTGGCTCCGATTTGCCCAAAGATGTTGCCGTCACCCTGCGGCATGAAGTGATAGAGCTGATAGATTCCACCATTGGCGGTGAGCGACAGTATGCGCTTTTCGGAAAGCAGGTTGTCGAGTTCGAACTTGCCCAGCTTCACGTTCAGCCAAGGGCTGCCAAAAATGTTGTCGAGCCGGGCCATGACCGTTTCGAAGTGGAAGGAAGCGGTAGCATCGGAAGAAGGCAGCACGTAGAAGGAAACATTCTTTTCCAGCGTGCCACCGGTGTGGAAATCGAGGCCGCTAAGATCGAAGCCCGAAGCCGTGATGCGTTGTTCGACCTGTCCGCCGCCGCTATCGACTGGAACCTTGCCCGTGCTTAGGCGATGCCAAAGCGGAACGATGCGGAACGTCACCGGCCAGTAGCCGGGATTCTGCCAGATCGGAGCATCCCGATCATTCATGAGCTGGTAGCCGTTGTCTTTGAACTTCTGGCCGAAGAAGTTGAGCATGGGCCAGCTTTCATGACAGGCGGAACAGCGCAGGCCATATTTTCTGGCAAAGGCAGGGAGAGCGCTGGCCGACTGACTGGAGGCTAGGATCAGAAAAAACAGCGCGAAAGCCGCGGCAAGGACCGAGGTCGCCCGCTGCGGCTTCTGACAGAAATGAGACTGCGCCCACATACGCATGCTGCACTCCTCAGACAAAATCCTGAATTTTGAAAAGCAAAGTGACGACGCGCAAAATAAAACACCAGACGATCGTTGCAACAACGGGGACCGTCCGGCTCGCGCATCGCCGCAGAATTCTTAAAACTATTTAATGAAGGGGTTACGCACCCCACTCAGCGGACGGATACTACTACCGGGTTCGGCGAAGCGCAATAGCGTTTTTGCGAAAAGTTTACAAAATGTTTACATCGTGCCCCAAGAGCAGCGCCGGAATGGTGTTCGGGGTGCACTGCCCGCGAGTTGACAGCGCTTGACCCAGCATATGAGACTCTTGCTTGCAGCAGCACGGGAGCTGGTCGCAATGTTGGATCCGAATTTTCGCGGTGTTCGCGGCAACGGGCTGCCCGGCCCGGTTCCGTTCTTTCGCCGCCCGCTTGATTTGAAAGTTGTCGCGGCGCTTCTGCTTCTCGCGGCAGTCGCTCTTTCTCTTCCCTGCCTTGGCCGCATCCGGCGCGACAAAGATGTTTTGGCATACGGCGAGGGCTTGATCGTCAACATCCCGCTGCCGGAGCCGGAAGTGGCGCAGGTGGTGGACGACGTGGCGCAAAATACGATCATCCACGGCAGCAAGGAATACAACAAAGACGAGTACATCGCGGGAGCGGTCGCCGCTGCATCCTCGCCGCTGTTTCCGGCGTGGACCGAGGGCGGGAAGGTCTTCTACAAGGTGCGGAAGCAGGCGCTCGATCCGCGGAATTTTAAAAACGCCGGCGATGTAGGGACATTGACCGTGCGCTACGTGGTCCAGCCGCAGGGGGACAAAAATACCGTGCTGCGCATCGACGCGCTGTTTGCGGAAGACTTCCGGCATAGCGTCCACCAGTCGAATGGCTCGGTGGAAAGCAGTGAGTACAAAGAGATTCACGACAAGCTCGACGCGATTGAGCTGATGAAGAAAGAGAATGTCGCCGCCGAAGAAGCGAAGCAGGAGCGTTTGGCGCGGCAGAAATTTGGGTTGGGCAGTGACAGTAGCGGCAGTCGCGGCGCAAGCACCATGAACGAAACGGTTACATTGAGCACGCCACCAACGGCTGCGAATGCGGCTGGCAACGGGATGAATCCTGCGGCGGGTGCGACGGTTTCATCGCCGTTTCCGCAATCCTCAACGTCAACGTCTGATATGCCCGCGGAATCGCTGGAGCAGCGCGTCGCCGGCCTGCGGCGACAGGTTGAGCGGCTGGTGAAAAAACCGGGGGCTCCCCTGAAATCGGCGCCCTTCCACACGGCGAGCAATCTGAAATCGCTGGAGCCAGGCACTGAAGTCTTGATTGAGATTGACACGCCCTATTGGTACGGAGTCGAGACTCACGACGGCGAGCACGGTTGGCTGCGTCGGGATGAGTTGGAGCAATTGCCATGACCGGTAAGTTTCGAGAGACCGCGAATCGAGTGGGCGCGAATCGAGAAAGGGCAAATCCAGAGCGTGCTAACCGAGAGCGTGCGGGTGTGGAGTGTGTGGGCCCAGAGTGTGCGCCATCACCGTGGAAAAGCGGCCCTTCAGGGCCGCGTAAGTCGCCTCCAATCGCCCCGGGCTTTAGCCCCCGGGCTCTTCTTGCGTCGACTCGCGCCCTGCCGCAACCCTTAAGTCGACACCACCACCCGAAGCCAAAAAGTTTTGCGACCGCATGCGCGTTCCTGGTGGCTGTCGTTCTGCTCGCGGTGCACAACGTCAGCGCGCAGGCTGGTGGGAACCAGCGCAGCTTTCGTCAGTCAAAAAGCGCGGTAGAAAAGACATTGAAGCAGTTGCAAGGGAGTCTAAGCGGAAAGCTGCCGGCGCTCGAGGGTTTCGCGTTGCAGGGCGAGCATCCCTTGAGCCGCTACCAGCGCGCCTATTACCAATCAACGGTACAGGTGAGCGCGACGGCGTCTGGTGGATCGCTGGTGCGCGTGAATGCAAAAGTCACTGCATGGTATTCGGATTCTGTCGCGTCGCGTTCGGGATATCAAGTGCTGACTTCGAATGGGCGGCTTGAATCGGATCTGTTGGACCAGCTATCGGAAGCGCTGGCAAGCGGTGCGGGCACGTCCAGTGCGGATGGAAGTTTCGGTGATCGTCTTCCCATCGTGCAGGAACCAGCGAAAGCTCGCGCGCCTGCGACCAAGGCAGGCGCTGACCGCACCCTCTCTGCCCCGATGCCGCGGCTGCCGGAAACGGGGGGCGCATTTTCGCCGGGCTCAACGTCGATCGAGCGGGGACTGTCGAGTCGGCAATTGGGCGACTCCAAGAATTTTCCAAGACCCGCGGATACGCAGAAGCCCGACGACAAACCAGCCACCGGCTTGCAAGCGGAGGGGGCCACTTTGGAGGAGGTGCTCAAGAACCAGGCGCATCCAAAAAATTTGGTCGCAATTAAAAAGTCGGGCACTCCGGTGGTCGGGTCTCCCAGCTTGAATGGCAAGACCCTGTTTATGGCAAGCGCGCACGATGAGTTCGAGATGCTGGATTTCAGCGCGGACTGGGTTCATGTGCGAATTTCGGGCTTGGCGCGGGGATGGATCTGGCGCACCAGCCTGGAAATGCCGGAGGGGATTTCGGACGTTCCTCAGTCCGGCGCAGGCGCGAAGGCGGTGGCGGCCGACCTGTTTCAGGTGACGCGCGAGGAAACAGCGCCTTTCCCGGGAGACTGGGAGCCACTCCGCGGCAAGAGCGTGAAAATTATTTCGGTGCAGAAAATCCAGGAGAATGAGAAAGGCAGCGGAGCCCGGGCGAAACTGGAATTCGCGAAGTCTCTGCTTGATAAAAGCTATGCGGAACTGGCGGCGAAATCAAAGGATTTGGCCGGGATCGTGTTGATCTTCGACTCGGTTGACGGCGGCATGATCGCGGCCACGCTGCCGACCGTTCAGCAATGGAAGGCAGGCACCCTGTCCGACGCCGCCCTTTGGCACCAGTGTTATTTTGATCCGCCGGAGACCTTCAGCCTGGCCGCTCCCGCCGGCGGCCAATAGCGTCCTTTGGCAGTTGCCAAGGAAAAGTTTTGGTGCGAGCATCGAGATTGCAGCCGCATTTGAGTTTCATCTTGACATCGGGCGTCGTGGCGCGATACGAATGCTCTCTTTAGATTGTGTAGCTTTGGTGTTTGAGTTTCGCGCGTACCGTGGATTTTTCGTGGTTGCCGGCTTGAACTAAACCGCCGGGTGAAGGCGGGAGGGGACAGACGGTGAGTGTGGGGTCAAAGTTGCAAAGATTCGCTTCTCTGCTGCGCGATTACGCTGAACTGACGAAGGCGCGCATCACGACACTGATTGTGCTGACGGCCTGGTGCGGCTATTTCTTTGGCGCGCACCGCATGGGCGTGTCGTCGTGGTCGTTGGGATTGCTCCATGCATTATTCGGCATCGCGATGGTTTCGAGCGGGACGGCGGCGCTCAACGAAGTGCTCGAATCCAACGTCGATGCCAGGATGCGGCGCACGGCGCTGCGCCCCCTGCCTTCCGGGCGCATGAGTAAGATGCACGCCGCCACGGTCGGGCTCGCGCTAACTCTGGGCGGGTCGGCCTATCTTGCGATTTATGCCAACCAGTTAACTGGGTTGTTAGTTTTCCTGACTTCGTTGGTGTATCTGGGGGCTTACACGCCGCTCAAGAAAGTATCTCCGGTGTGCACATTTGTGGGTGCGTTTCCGGGAGCGATGCCGGTGGTGCTGGGGTGGACGGCAGTTCGCGGCAAGCTGGAAATTGAGACGCTGATTCTTTTTGCCATCATGTTCGTGTGGCAGTTTCCACACTTTCTTTCGATCGCGTGGCTTTATCGCGAAGACTACGAGCAAGGTGAAATTCGCATGTTGCCGGTGGTGGATTCCGATGGAAAGTCCACTGTATGGCGGATTTTGGCCTATTCGGCGGTGTTGATTCCGGTGAGCCTCATGCCGGTTGCCTTGGGTATGGCTGGACGGACTTATTTCGTCGGAGCGATTCTGATGGGCGCGGCCTTATTCCGCGTGTCGATGGGCATGGCGTATCCACAATTGCCAGCGACAGCGGCGGCCTCGAAACCTTCGGCGCGGCGCTTGCTGCGGGCTACGATTATCTATCTGCCCGCCCTGTTTGCGCTCATGATGGCTAACTCGGGGAGTTAGTTGCGCTAGTGGCTATCAGTTGTCAGTTGTCAGTCAAAGCAAGACCGCGATTGGCTGCTTGAAACTTACTCCAACTCCAACTCAATTTTCTTCGCTGCTGCGTCCAGATTTGTGATTCTGAACTTGCGAATCTGGCCCGCCCGCAGCGATTCCGGTTTCGCCTCGTCGATGGCTGGACCACTCTTCCATCGCGCTTGCAGCATCGATCCCAGCGAAGACAGATCGGGCTTGGGTGATTCCGCCTTTGGAGTGCTGTCTTTTTTCGCGGCCGGCTCTTTTGGAATTCGGCAAGTTGCGATAACGCCTTCGCCCAGTTCGACGCGCACGCTGAGTTCGGAGACTTCCGTCAAGCGGCCGGTGACGATATCTCCTGCTTTGTGGTCGGCCAAAAATTCATCGAGGCCGGTCGGAACCAGTTGTTTCATGCTGAGTCGTATTAGCCGCTTTTCTGTGTCGAGCGCCAGCACCTGCGCCTTGACGACCTGCGCCACTCTCAACACTTCTTGCGGATGATTGATGCGCTTCTCGGCGCTGATTTCGCTGATGTGAATCATGCCCTCGACGCCTTCGGTTAGTTGCACGAAGGCGCCAAACTTCGTCAGGCTGGTTACGGGGCCTTCGATCACCGTGCCGGGAGCGAATTTTTGCGCGGCACCGGCCCAGGGATCGCCTAGCGCCTGCTTGAGGCCGAGCGAAATGCGGCGTTCGGCGGCATTCACTCCAAGAATTACTGCGTCAACCGTCTCGCCGGACTTCACTACATCGCTGGGCGTTCTCACTCGCTTGGCCCACGACATTTCGGAAATGTGAATGAGGCCTTCAATGCCGGGCTCGATTTCAACGAACGCGCCGAAGTCCATAAGGCGGGTAATCGTCCCTCGCACACGCTCGCCGGGCTGGTACTTTCCGGCGATTGCATCCCATGGATGCGGCTGAAGTTGCTTCATGCTGATGGCAATGCGCTTCTTGTCCGGATCGATCTTAATAATCTTCGCTTCGATCTGCTGGCCGGTGGAAAGCACATCGGACGGCTTGTTCACGCGATGCCACGAGATTTCGCCGACGTGAAGCAGGGCGTCCGCGTCGCCGATATCTACGAACGCGCCGTAGTCGGTAAGGCTGCGAACCTCGCCTTGTACGGTGTCTCCTTCTTTGAGTTCGTTGTAGCGGCGCTCCTTGCCGGCGCGTTGCTCGTCTTCGGCAATCGCGCGGCGATCGACCACCACGTCTTCTTCTTCCACGTCGAGCTTGATGATGCGGCAGCGAATTTCCTGCTCCACTAATTTCTCAAGTTCGGCGGCGTCGTGCGTTCCGCTGCGTGACGCCGGCATGAAAGCGCGGACCCCGACATCCACGCTCAATCCGCCCTTCACCACGCCGGTCACAGTGCCGACGATCGTCGACTTTTCCGCGAACGCTTTTTCCAGCGACGCCCAGTCAGTGGGGCGCTCGACCTTGCCGCGCGTCAATTCGTAATAGCCTTCGGGATCGCGGCCTTTGACGGTCACTTGCAGTTTGTCGCCCGGCTTCGGCGGCTTGTCGGCGGGGAACGCGGTGAGGGGCAGAACGCCTTCCGTCTTGAATCCGATATCAAGGATGATCGAGTCTGCCGTAACGGCAATCACGGTGCCTTCGCGGCCTTGCGCGGCCGGATCCTTTTTGCGGGAATGACTCTTCTCGTACTGCAAGAAAATATCTTTGAAGGATTCGGCGGGTAATGATTCGACCGCGACTGATTGCGCGCCTGCGGACGCGGGTTCCGGCGTCACGACCGTGGCTGCGGGTGGCTCGGACTGGCTGGGATTCGACGACGTGGTATCGATCTCTGGATTGGACATTGACTTGGGCATTGACATTGAGAAGGTTAGAGCCCTGCGGCGTGATCCCGACTAGGATACCATCGGCGACCGACTCGGAGAGCTGGGCCGGAGCCGAAACAATTCTAGACCTCCGGTGTAGACTATTTTCCGTTGCCGAAGTCAAAGACTAGACACGACCGGCTTGTGGCTGAAGCTGTCGCCACGTTCTTACCTGTCGTCGACATATATCTTCCCGAAAATTGTTGGAGGCTGAGAATGCGGTCAAGACTTGCGATTTTATTCCTCGTGCTCGCGCTGGCGGCGAGCGTTTTTGCGCAGACCAAGTCCAAAGAGAAAGAGATCGATATCCCCTACGAACGCTTTGTGCTCGACAACGGCCTGACCGTGATTGTGCACGAGGACCACAAGGCTCCCATCGTAGCAATCAATACCTGGTATCACGTCGGATCGAAAAACGAGAAGCTGGGCAAGACCGGGTTTGCTCATCTGTTCGAGCACCTGATGTTTGGCGGCAGCGAGCATGCCCCGGGGCGATACATCGACGGGATGGAAAGAATCGGCGCGACGGATTTGAATGGCACCACCAATCCCGACCGCACAAATTATTTTGAAAATGTTCCCACCTCGGCGGTGGATTTTACGCTGTGGATGGAATCCGATCGCATGGGACATCTGCTGGGATCGCTCGATCAGAAAACCCTCGATTTGCAGCGCGGCGTGGTTCAGAACGAAAAACGGCAGGGTGAAAATCAGCCGTATGGAGTCACCCGGCAACTGCTCACGCAAAATACGTATCCGGCGGGGCATCCCTATTCGTGGACGACGATTGGAGACATGGCGGACCTGGATGCGGCGTCAATGAAGGACGTGCAGGAGTGGTTCAAGACCTACTACGGACCATCGAATGTGGTGATCGTGTTGGCGGGCGACATCGATGCCAAGACGGCGCGCGAAAAAGTTGAGAAATATTTTGGCGACATTCCGGCGGGCCAGCCGGTGGCGCACCAACAAGTGTGGGTCGCAAAGATGACGGGCACGCATCGACAAGTGGTGCAAGACCGAGTGCCGCAAGCGCGCATCTACAAGGTGTGGAATGTTCCTGAATACGGCAGCGCCGAGGGTGACTACCTTGATCTGGTCAGCGATTGCATTAGCAATGGGAAGTCGTCACGGCTCTACAAGCGTCTGGTGTATGACGACCAGATTGCGAGCGAGGCCGTCGCCTATACCGATTTGCAGGAAATTGGCGGGCAGTTCGTGGCGCGAGTAACGGCGCGGCCGGGACAGAGCATTGCACAAGCGGAAAAAGAGTTGGATGAAGAGCTCGCGCGTTTTGTCAAAGATGGACCGACGGCCGACGAGATGGCGCGCGTCAAAGCGCAGTATCAGGCGAATTTTATCCGCGGGATCGAGCGCATTGGAGGGTTCGGTGGAAAATCGGATCGCCTGGCGCAGAGCCAGGTGTATCGCGGAAGCGCCGACGCCTATAAGGTTTCGCTCAAGCGCGTACAAGAGGCAACGACGGAGGACCTAAGATCGGCGGCGCAGCGCTGGCTTTCGGACGGCGTTTACATTCTTGAAGTCGATCCCTTTCCTGAGTACAAAATTGCGTCCACGGGCGCGGATCGCAGCAAGGCGCCCGAGACAGGGACTCCTCCGGAGCTGAAGCTGCCCAAGTTGCAGCGCGCGACGCTGTCAAATGGATTGAAAATAATTCTGGCCGAGCGGCACGAAGTGCCGCTGGTGAACTTCACGCTTGCTGCGGACGCCGGCTTTGCCTCGGACGCATCGACTTCGCCGGGGACTGCCAACCTCGCGATGCAGGTGCTGACCGACGGAACGCAAACGCGCAACGCACTGCAAATCAGCGACGAACTCGAGACCCTTGGAGCCACTCTCCGCGGATATTCCAATCTCGATCTCTCGTTTGTTTCGCTCTCGGCGCTGACGTCGAAACTTGATCCGTCGCTCAACTTGTTTGCGGACGTGGTCTTGCGCCCTTCATTTCCCGAGAACGAAGTGAAACGCGAGCAGAAGCTGGTGCTCGCTGGAATCGACCGCGAACAAAATTCGCCCGCGACGGTCGCTTTGCGGGTATTGCCCGCGCTGTTGTATGGAGCGGGGCATCCCTATGGCAATCCTCTGACCGGATCGGGCACCAAGGAAAGCGTGGCGAAGCTGACGCGAGAAGACCTCGTCAAGTTTCACGACACCTGGCTGCATCCGAACAACTCGACGTTAATTGTCGTTGGCGATACGACGCTCGCGGACGTGAAGCCGAAACTGGAAAAGCTCTTTGCGGGATGGAAGAGCGGGACTGCTTCGGCAAAGAATTTGAAGACGGTTCCGGTGGCGGCGAAGTCGGCGGTCTACTTGATCGACAAACCGGGCGCGCAGCAATCGGTGATCATTGCGGGAGTAGTTGCGCCGCCGCGTTCGAATCCGCAGGAGATCGCGATTGAAGCCATGAACAACAGCCTGGGTGGCATGTTTGGCGCAAGGCTCAACATGAATCTGCGCGAAGACAAGCACTGGTCGTACGGAGCGCGCACCGTGCTTCGCGATGCCCGTTCGCAGCGTCCGTTCTACGCCGTCGCGCCCGTGCAGACCGACAAGACGAAAGAATCGCTGATCGAGATGAACAAAGAATTTCGCGGCATCACGGGCGATCGTCCGATCAGCGCCGAAGAACTCACGAAAATTCAGGCCAACGAAACGCTGAAACTTCCCGGCTCTCGCGAGACGCTCGATGCGCTCGGGCAGTCGGTTGTGGACGTGGTGCAGTTCGGATTTCCCGACGACTACTACGAAACCTATGCGGGAAAAGTACACGCCCTCAAAACGAGCGACGTGAATGATGCCGCAAAGGCAGTCGTTCGCCCGGACAACTTGATCTGGATCGTGGTCGGTGACCGCGCGAAGATCGAAGCCGGCGTCCGCGAACTCAACTTAGGCGACTTTCGGTTGATGGATGTTGACGGAAAGGTGCAGTAGCACCTCAAAGTCCAGCAGCGCTTCAAAGTGCAATCGCGCCTCTGGGATGAAGCACGTAATTCGAAGCAACGGCGCGAAATGCCGCCAGGTGCTTGGTCCGTGTGCTCTCATCCCAGTCCAGTTCTGAAGCCATCAAGTCCGCGACGACCGGCGCCATCTCGAGTGCTGCCCGCGCATTCAAGAAGAGCGCGCGTGTGCGTCGCGCAAGGGCGTCTTCAACCGTGCGGGCCATTTCACGCCGCGCCGCCCAAATGAACTCTGCCTTCACGTAAGGCAGAGCGCGATGCAGCGGCTCGCCCAGGCGAACATCCGCTTCGATCAGCTGGCGAATCTCGTTCGCATCCGAACCATACACAGCCAGCACACCGAATTCCTCCGCCGCATCGTGAAAACCGTGGATATGCAGGTTATGCGTCACGCAGGGCCGCTCCTTCAGCCGGGCGAACTTGGCCGCCTGATCGACGCAATCCTCGGCCATCTGGCGATACGTCGTCCATTTGCCCCCGCAGATCGTGACCAGCCCCGAGTGATCGATTTGCACCACATGATCGCGTGACAGCGTCGCGGTATTACCGCCGCCGCTGGCGCGTACGAGCGGCCGGATGCCGGCGAACACGCTCAGCACGTCTCCGCGCGCAGGCGCTTTCGCGAGGTATTGCCCAGCGGTCGCGAGGATAAATTCTATTTCCTCCTCCATGGCGACCGGCTCCGGAGTTGCAACTGGAATTGGCGTGTCGGTGGTTCCGACCAGAGTGTGACCGTGCCACGGAATCGCGAATAGCACCCGCCCGTCGCTGGTGTGCGGAACCATCACCGCGCTCTCACCCTGCAGGAAGCTCGAGTCGAAGACCAGATGAATACCCTGGCTGGGAACGATCATCGGCTCGGCGGCGGGATCCGCCTGGAGCCGAAGCAGATCGCTAAAGGCTCCGGTCGCGTTGATCACAACCTTGGCAGCGGCGCGAAGTTCGTCGCCGGTTTCGACATCCCGCGCATTGACGCCGTCCACCAATCCCAGAGTATTTTTGGTCAGTCCAGTAACTTGCACGTAGTTCAGCAACGTCGCGCCCTGCTCGAAAGCGGTGGCCACCATGTGGATCAGCAGCCGGGCATCGTCGAATTGTCCGTCGTAGTAGACTGCGCCGCCGCGTAGACCTTCCGTCTTGAGGTTCGGCAAGTGCTCAAGCGTCTCTTCCCTGGAAAGGACTCGCGAGGGACGGAAGCCGTGTTTGCCGGCCAGCAACTGATAGAGCTTCAAACCCAAACCGTAGAAAGGAGCTTCCCACCAATCGTAGTTCGGGACTACGAACGCCAGATCGTGCACGAGGTGGGGAGCGTTTTGCAGAAGCAGACCGCGCTCCTTGAGCGCCTCCATGACCAGGCCGATGTTGCCCTGTTCCAAATAACGCACGCCGCCGTGCGCCAGCTTGGTGCTGCGACTGGAGGTGCCTTTGCCAAAGTCGCTGCGCTCAAGTAGCAGCACATCGTAGCCGCGCGCCGCCGCGTCGATGGCGACCCCCACGCCAGCGGCCCCGCCACCCACGACAATCATGTCCCAGGCTTTGGGATGGTCCGCAATGCGCCGCCACAAGTCGCTTCGTTTCATAGCTCAATTCTTCGCCGCCATGGGTCGGATAACCAGGTTCATTCCCGGGCTGTAAAAGGCGGCACATGTTCGCGGTTAAAGGACTTAGTTTCCTGTACTTTAACCCGTTCCCGCCATTCGGTAACACCCTCCCAAATCTCGCGTAACTCCAGATAGCACGAACGTGGCTTGTACCCTAAAACCGGTTCGTGTCATCTTACATAGAGTGGTGCTGGGTTGCGACCCTGGCAAACACGGAACGTGGGGTTCCGATGAAACGTTTGGGGAAAATAATCCGGTCGGTGCAAGCCTTTGGCCGCGAACTGACCCGCGGGTCGGGGGCGACGGAAGCGAGGCGCGCCCCCGCAATCGGTGTCGCCCTGGGCGGAGGCTTTGCGCGTGGCCTGGCGCATATCGGGGTGCTCAAGGTTCTCGAAGAACAGGGCATTCCAGTCCGCATGGTTGCCGGCACGAGTGTAGGCGCGCTCATCGGTGCGGCGTATTGCAGCGGACTCACCATCCCGGAGCTGGAAGAACTCGCTCACAAGGTTCGCTTCACCACCTTCGCCCGCTGGACGCTTTCGCGCTACGGCTTCGCCACCAATGACCGCATGGTTTCGTTTCTGCGGCAACATTTGAAAGTGCAGACATTTGAAGAGATGCGGATTCCGCTCGGCGTGACCGCCACCGACTTCAACACCGGCGAGGGAGTGGTTTTTTCAACGGGCTCGATCCTCGACCCGGTGCGGGCGAGCTGCGCATATCCGGGAATGTTCCTGCCCGTAGAGATTCGCGGGCGCTGGCTGGTGGATGGCATGCTCTCTCATCCGGTACCGACGCGGCCGCTGCGCGAAATGGGCGCAGAGCGCGTGCTGGCCGTGCAATTGAAAGGACAATGGTCGAAGGCGGCCGCCCCCCGGCATCTCTTCGATGTGATCGGGCAGTCATTCGCCATCGCACAAGACATGATGAGTCCGGTGTGGAAAAGCGCAGCCGATCTCGTAATCGAGCCCGACGTCGCTGGATTCGACTATGACGATTTCAAACGCGCTGGCGAATTGATCCACGTCGGCGAACTGGCGATGCGCCGTGCACTGCCGGAAGTGCGCAAATGGCTGGACGTTCCTGAGGCCGCCCTCGCGCAAGCGCCTGCCCTCGCAGCCACACCTGCACCGATGCCCGGCGACTAAGGAAGGGTGTCAGGGCAAACTTCAAGCCCGTAGAATCTCGAGATCAGGCGCGGACGCCACAGTTTACTGGGCTGCACCAACCATCCCGATGTCAGAAAGCGTTGGTGGCGGCGGTAGGACTCGAACCTACGACCTACGGATTATGAGATGTGCTTCCCGAAGGGCCGCCACTTGGATTCAATCACTTGCAGTCGGACCATGTGATCTAATTTGGGATCGAGTGGGGGCGGTTGGCACTTAACTGGCAACGCATCTGGCAACGAAAGACCGGCGCTTTGTCACAGCGTCTGTCCGGGGGTGGTGGGGCAGAGCCCCTGCCATACGTAGTCACGGCTAAAGATCCTATCTTACAGGCGCGGTAAAAATGGGGTCAACCTGTTAGGGGGGATGTATCCTTCGGGAAAAATTGTCGACCCCCCTGCGGTTTGGACCCTGGACCGGGCGGGGGCGAGCGGCTGGACTTCTGTCCAGGACTGGGTCATCACCGGGACCATGACGAGCAGCGTGCCCGCTCAGACTAACTCCAACTTTAGCTGGACTGGTGAGTTTCGCTTGGAAATAGACAGCGGGCAGACAACATACTAATTCACATTGACAAAAGTATAAGTCGAGTCCAGTATTGCTCGCATCGCGGCTGTGCTTAGCCCCGAGCATCAGGCTTGAGTGTGGGGCGAACCGGGCGAAGGATGAGCCGTTTGATCGAGTCTGTTTAAAATTCGAAGTTTCGTCCAATCGAACAGTCGTTTCCAAATCTTCCCTAAGGCTCAAGCCAACGGTCTTTCAGCGCAGCCTAGAAATTTTTGACAACTATTCGTCGTATCAAGGTTGTTATGGTGATAAGCCGCAGCGTCTAAATGGTCGAACCGAGGAGGAACGAAATGAAACTTGCGTGTCAGATCATCCAATGTGCGGGACTGATTTCGCTGGCAGCCGCCAGCGCGTTTTCGCAAACCCCTACCAGCGGCGCTGTGCTGACGATCAATGGGAGCGTCGGCAGTGTCTCTGTAATCCGAAATATCTACGACAGCCAGATCCACACCGGCACCGTGATAACGGTTGGCACGAATTGCGGCACCGGGGACGCGGCGTATAAGACTGACGCCTACGTGTTGCAAGGTGGGTCACCCACCGGTTGCGACCCTGGCGATCCGTTTGAAACAAGTCAGGGAACGGGAACCGCCACCATCAGTGGCACCGGATATAGCTTCACGGTCACTACGGTTTACACCTACGGTCCCAAGTGCAATACGAACGGGAATATTTGCGTTGGGACGGCGGGGGGTGGCCCAGACACCGGCTTTCTGACCATCACTAACAACAGCGGTTCTTTCGTCGGAACCATAACCCTCAGCGGCACTTCGGCCATTAGCGGCGCGCCTTGGTGTCCGCCAAGCGGGAACGCCCTGGATACTTTTACCGGCACATTGGCGGCTACCCAGTCCTGGACAGGTGCGCTGTCGGTTGATAGCAGCAACTGCGGGGGATTCAACGCGGATCAAAAGCTGACGATAACCGCGGGATCAACCACGAAGTTTCCCTTCGGCAACGATGCGTATGAAATTACACCCTTCAACAGCGCCCCCGGGGACCAACTGGTCGTCCGCCCCGTGCCGGTGCCGCAAAACCTGTTTATCCTGCCTCCCTCCAGCCCGTTCCTGGGACAGAATTGCATTCCATACGCCGACACCAGCGCACCCCTTGGTGCAATCGGCGGTCCTAACCCCGTCTGCTTGGAACTGCAGGTCACCTGCCCCTCGTCCGGTTGCAGCGACTCGGGCAATTTTCTTTATCAGGCGCAGGCTGACTACACCATAGACCCGGTCAGTCTTCCTAACGGGATCGGCGGTCCCGCTTTTCTGGGCCAGCACTCAGTACCCTGTCCGACCGTCGGTTTCAATCTAAATATCTTTCTCTCGTACACGGCGGATCCAACCAAGGGCACCGGCGGTGGAACCGGATCGTGCTACGTTGCCACCTACAGCCCCACTACCCCAACCGTCGCCCCCGGGGGCACGGTTACACAACAGACCTTCGTGGGATTTCAGGCCCCTGTGGTCAATTGCTCCGCCGTGCCTTGTGTGCGCCAGAGCATCCAGGCTGGAAGTGCCATACCCGAGAAATGGCAGACGCTTGACTTGTCTGGCCAGCCGGTCACCGATCTCAACTTGTGTACAGACAACACTTTTGCAAGTTGCACCGGGCACTGGGTATTCGCAGGGTATCAGTTCCTCAGCTGCGCCAACGATGCGTCTTCAAGCTCGATTCTTGATGACAACCTAGCAGGTAATTCCGGCCTGCAGAATCTCGCAGGCGGGAACTATCAGGTCAACTGGAAGACTCAGAAAAGCTTCAAGGGGAGCTGTGCAACCCCCGTGTTTGTGTTTTACACCGGTTTCTACTCGTTCGACGTAGCTGAGTTCCAATTCAAATAATTCGCGTGTCTTCTAACTTCGGGGTGCATTCTCAGCTGCACCCTTTTTCATTTGGATAGCATGCATGATTCATGAGGCGCGCGTTGAAAGCGCACAGCTTTCAGGTGCGCGCAGGTGCGCGTTTTTTACAAGTTGGACTTTAGCCTCCTGAGAACCAGGTGTGGACTTCTTCAAGCTTCGGCGCGGCTGAGGCCGCGCCCCATCAAGACTTCGCCAATCGTTATGAATTAAGAGCGGAGTGAATTAGGACCGGAGTGAATAAGACCGGATAGGGTATGGCTGGGGGTTAGATAGCAGTGAATGCGATCAGTTCAGCCCCTAGCTGCCTGTGCCCCGCGCAGGGCTTCGTCGTACATGGCTTTGAAGTCCGAACGTTGCAAGATTTTGTCTGAGCCCGATTCCTTGCGCATGGCGTCCAGCAATTGCTGTACCTGGTGGTAGTGCCGTTCCGCTTCTGCCCGGTTACCGGATGCACTCAGGCTTTCGGCCATCAGGTAATGCGCCTTGGCGCTGAGGGGCCTAAGGCCCAGTTTGTCCGCACGCAGCAGCGCACGCTCCAGTTCCTGCTGTGCGTGCGTGTGGTCGTGGTTCTGAATCATGGCTCGAGCCATGTAAACCGAGCACTCCAGCGAGATATGCGCTACCCCTTGCTCATCCGCCTGCTGCATCAACTGGCGCAGGCTGCTGATGGCCTGCTGGTTGCGTCCTTCCTCAACCGCGATCTTCGCCAAGCTCACCTTCGCGGTAAGGATTCTATCCGGTTCCTTGCTCAGGACCGACGCCTGCAAGGCTTGCTGGTAGGAAGCACTCGCGGATTTGAAGTCGCCGCGGTAATAAGCCGCATCACCCTCGAACAGCAAAGTCTGCGCTACCAGGCTATCGCTCTTCAACTCGCGGGCCAAGCTGAGCGCGTTATTCAAGGAAGTCTGCGCCTCGTCCCCACGGCCGCCAAGAACCAGCGCCTCGCCGTAGCCGCCGAAGATATCGGCCATCCAGTTCGTTTTGTCTTGCAGGTCATGGAAAGTTTTAAGCGCGTCCTCCATGGAACTGATCGCGGCTCCAAACCGCCCCTGGTCGAGGAACATTATGCCGACGGTATAGGATTCGATGGCTGCACCGCGCGCATCATTCATGTTGCGTCGCAGATCAAGAGCCCGCATGTACTCCGTGACCGCCTGGTCGTACTGGCCCATCCTGACGGAAGTCTCGGCCAGATTATGGATGCTTTCAACGATATCTTGCGCCACCTTTGATTTTTCGCGCAGTTGCAGCGCTTGCTGGTAGTAAGTGCGGGCATCCTCATATTGCGCCTTTTCATAATAGACGGCGCCAATATTATTCAGGCAAATCGCCTGCAGGCTTTCATTGCCGATATCGCGCTCCTGCTGCAACGCTTCTTTATATATCTTTAAGGCTTGGTCGTGATCACCACCATCATCGTAGAAATTACCTAAGTCGAGCAACGTGTCACCCAGTCCGCGCTTGTCCCCGATCTCGCGCCTTACCTGCAAGGCCTCCTGGTAGTGAGCCAGGGCGTCCTTATTTTTGCCAAGCGAAACTTCCACAACGGCCATCTCGTTCAGGCTGAATGCAATCCCCCGCTTTTCTTGAGTACGTCGCCGGATGGCAAGCGCGTCTTGAAAGTTGCGCAGCGCGTCTTCCGGCTTGTTTAACCTCCTGTACGCTACGCCCATCAGGTGCAAAGTGGCGCTTCTCACTTCATCGTTGCCCAACTGAATGGACAGGCTCAAGGCACGGCTGAGCGGATCGAGACTATCTTGCGCCTTGCCGCCCTTGATGGCGATGCGACCGGTCGACACTATTGCCGTTATGTCCTTCGGGTTTGCCGCAAGGAGTTTCTGGTAATACTCGCTGGCCTTGGCAAAATCTCCTGTATCTTCGTACAGTCGGCCCAACGCGGATTGCACATCGGTATTATCTGGCGAAGCTTTCGCCAGGTTTTCGTACGCTTTGATCGCCTCTGGATATTTGTTGGCGACCTGGGCCCGGATGGCCTCGATTAAATACTTCTCGGCCTGGGGCAGATTTTCGCTCAGCTCAACCGCTTTCTGCGCCGATTGCTCCGCCTGGCTGTCGTAACCCAGATTGACGTAGGTTTGCGCCAGCTTGGAGAACGCCAAGGCAAACGTTGGATCTTCTCCAGTCGCCGCCTCCAGTTTCTTTTGCGCGTCCACGTTCTTGCCATCACGCAGCAAGCTCGCGCTCTCGTTGTAATCCCGCAGCGCGGCTAGCGATTTCGAGGTTGGTTGGAAGGAACTCGCCTTCAGTTCTTTCACCACATCCACGGACATACCAAGGTTGTGCCGGATGGAGTCGGCAAGGCGATCAACGCCTCCGGGGATATCCTTCTCGCTGGGCACATCAATTTTCAACGGAATCCGGCGATCATGCTTCAGATCTTGGAGTGTGGCATCAATACGGATCTGGTCGCCAAACTTGGCGTATTGACCCCAAACCACGGTGTCGGCGCTGCTAAACTCGGCAATGCGGTGAAGCATGGTCGGATCGACCACCACATTTGCTGTGATGTGGAGGTCGGTCAAAATCTGGTGCAATCGATCGGGGGAAACCGTACGCAGGCGCGCCGACTGCCCGACATCCGTGCTCAGCATATCTGCCAGACTGGGCCCGAGCCAGTCCAGCGAAGCATCCCCGGAGGCATTACGGAACGGCAAAATGGCCAGCGAGACTTCCGGCTTGACCACCCCTTGCTGCGCCAGTTTCGGTGTAAACAGCTGGCCCCGGTAACGGATTCCGACAACCAACAGAATCAACACGACTGCCGCGAGACTAATCCAGGGCCAAGCGCTGGGGGCCCACCGCCGCATTTCCGGAAATTGGAGCGTGGCGGCGGCGATTTTACCTTGCCAAGATTCCAGATCCGCCAACAGTTCCTTGGCCGATTGGTAACGCAAAGTCGGATCTCGCTCCAGGCACTTACCCACGATCGCGGTGAGGTTCTGCGGTAAGGCGGCGTCGAAATCAGAAATAGGGACGGCCCGTTCCTGCGTGCGCCGGATCAAACTCGCCAACGCGCTGTCGGCGCGGAATGGCATGCGTCCGGTCAGCAGTTCATAAAAAATCAATCCTGCACTGAATAGATCCGAACGCTGATCGAGATCCTTCGACAAGGCCTGCTCGGGCGACATGTACTCCATCGTCCCGACCAGCGCCCCCGTCTGGGTCATGCCGTCGCCTTCGATCGTGCGAGCCAGCCCGAAGTCCATCACCAGCAGACGACCAGCCTCGTCGATCATGACGTTCTGAGGCTTCAGATCGCGGTGGATCACGCCCACACTGTGGGCAGCATCCAGCGCCAGGCACACCTGCTCCATGATCCCGATCGCTTCCTGCGGCGGAAGCTTCTCTCTCGCGCGGATCAGGCTCCGGAGGTCTTGCCCCTCGATGTATTCCATGGTGATGAACTTCACGCCATCACCTTCCCCGAGGTCGTAGATGCGAATCACATTGCGATGCGTCACCCGCTGCGAGAGCCGCAGTTCCTGCTTGAAGCGATCGATGATCGCGGGATTCTTGGCCAGTTCAGGCCTGATCACCTTCAGGGCGACCATCCTGTCTAACTCCAGATCCTTGGCCTTATAGACGGCCCCCATGCCACCTTCGCCGAGCGTTTCCACGATCTTGTACCGCCCCGCCAGCACCGCACCTTCCTCCAGCGGGGGTTGGGGGTTCAAGAAGCCCTCCGTTCGGGGCGGGCTTCTTCGCGTCGGCGGCGGTAACGCTGTATCAATTAAGTTAGGGGAATCCGATGGGGAAACTCGCGCAGGGGGAAGCAGGGTGGGGGCGTCGGAGTCCGAAACCCGTGGGAGGGGAAGCATTACCGGAGCATCTGGAGGTGGAAGGTCGGAGGACGAGCTACTGCCCGTGCTCGATGGCGTCCGGACTGCTGCGCCACCCGCGGTCTCCTTATCACGCCGCAGACGACCATACTTACCCATGGGCCCAGACCCCTACCCACACTGCAATATGTGTGTGCTTGCTTGAGGGAAGCGGTTGCCTGTTCTTCGCCCCGTCGACAACTGCGAGCGAGTATATACCTCGGGAATGGGAATGTCAGCACTGACCTGACCGGGTGTAGATGCTCCAAGATCATGTCACCCCCTAACTGCAACGAGACTTTGTCACCCTCTGAGGAGGGTGACAATGAGTCAGAAAGAGTTTCAGCAAGTGAAAGTGATTGAGAATGCAGCGGGCGGGCGTCTGAGCGTAGGCGAAGCCGCCCGTCTCGCCGACGAACCCTAACTGTTGAAACATCGCCATTACACTCATTGACCCAGTTCTGAGCGCTATTGTCTGTTGACACTTTTCATATCCGCAGTCGTCACTGACAGACCTTCGTTGCTGGCGTAAAATTTATCTGTGTCGCGACTTCAAAGATCGGCACAAGATGTACGCTAGGAGGTTTCGCGTGAGCATCAATGTAAGCACCCGGCAGGTAGATGAGGTCACCATCGTTGACTTGAGTGGAAAGCTCAAACTGGGCGAAGGCAGCTCGGCTTTGCGCGACACTGTTAAAGACCTGCTCGGCAATGGACAGAAGAAAATCCTACTTAATCTGGGCAACGTTAACTACATTGACAGCTCGGGAATCGGTGAACTGGTCTCCGCCCATACTTCGGTTTGCAACCAGGGCGGCGAGTTGAAGATCCTGGGTTTGACCAAGAAGGTTCACGATGTGCTGCAAAT
>JAYUJG010000205.1:0-14669 GCA_043765355.1 Acidobacteriaceae bacterium
GGGAAGATGTAAATCCGGAACACCGGCCATTCGTGCCAGCGGCGGGCGAGAATCACCGCCACCACGGAAATGATCTGAACCAGCATCTTGAACTTGCCCAGCTCGCTCGCCTGAATGGTAAAGCCTTCCGAAGCGGCGATGGAGCGCAGTCCGCTGACCAGAAACTCGCGGCCGATGACGACCACGGCGATCCAAGCCGGCACCAGCACGGGATTAAACTGCACCAGCGTGATGTAAGCGGCGGCGACCAATAACTTATCGGCCAGCGGATCAAGGAGTATTCCCATGGTGGTGATCTGGCCGCGTTTGCGCGCCAGATACCCGTCGATACCGTCGGTAATCGACGCCAGAATAAAAACCGCGGACGCCAGAATCTCCCGTTGCCCCGTCTGTTCGGTGGCAAAGCGGGGTGTGCAGAGAATCCAGATGAGCAGCGGGATCGCCGCAATTCGGGTAAGCGTGATGGAGTTAGGAAGATTCACGCGATGATGGGACAAGGGCCGCGAGAGCGGTAGTGTGATTATCCACTACATCAGAGGCCAAGGCAACGGATGGAGGGCGGCCTGAGCTATTCTCTTTACGCCTTAAGACACGGTGCGCGAGTGACGCGGAGTAGTCTAAACTTGCTCATTCCCACAAGCGGCGTGCCCCAGAACAACGGAACACAGGAGAAGTCGTCATGCGAATCATTGCGCTATCCCAAAAAGAATGCGGCGACCTCTTGAGCCGCGTACCGGTCGGCAGGCTGGCATGTGCGCTCGACAACCAGCCCTATATCGTGCCGGTCGGCTTTTCGTACGAGTCCGGCTGCATTTTTGTTTTTTCCACGGTGGGCAAGAAAATCGAGTGGATGCGGCAAAATCCAAAGGTTTGCCTGCAAGCCGACGAGACCGGAAGCCGGTCGAATTGGTCGAGCGTAATCGTGCTCGGAAAGTATCGGGAACTAGACGAAACGCAACACGCTGCGGAGCGGGAACACGCGCTCGAGCGGCTCGCGGAATATTCCGGCTGGTGGCAAACTCCACTGGCGGAAAGGCGCGAACAAATCAGCGATCTGGCGGTTGAGCCGATCTTTTTCCGCATTGACATTGAGTCGATGAGCGGCCTCCGATCGATTCCCGAGGCGGGGTAATGATACTCCGCAAACGTCAGCAGCAAGCCGCCGGACATTCCGGCGACACTGCCGTGGTCTGGGACCGTCCCATTTGGCGTCAGCTTGTCCACGATGCCCGGAAGCAGCTGAGCGATCGCGGCCTATGATGGACGTTCTTTCCATCAAGAATGCCGCGGCCAGATTATCCTCTGCGGCACCAGTGATAGCAACCACCGCATATCGACTACTGATCGATCAGGGCAGGACTGTATACAGCGCCACCATCCCGATATCCATGTGCTCGTCAACGTGGCAGTGATAGAGCCAGATGCCGGGATCGTCGGGAACCATATCGACCGTCAGCATCTGGGCGGGGCCGAGTAAGACGACGTCGGTGCGCTTTCCACCATCAAGTACAACATTGCCGTGCCAGTGTGGCGTGTGCAAATTGACGCCTTCCCCGATCGTCACCAGATACCAGCGAACGCGCTCGCCCTTCTTCATCGTCATCATCGGCATGTTGCCAAAGACGTATCCATTGATCGTGCCTTTAAAATTCGCCGCAGCAAATTCCGTGCCTACCACCGAAAAATTCCCGTCGTTGTCCGCCGGAACGAATTCCAGCTTCTTCACGCCCTTCGGATCGCCAGTGTAGGTTTGTATGTTGTGATCCAAATACCAGCTCGTGTTTTCGTTGAAAGTCATGAACAGACTCACGAACTCGCGATCCACATCCTTGGGCCTGCCGTCGGGTCCGGCCATGCCCCGCCGACTGATGACGATGGTGCCGATTAAACCACTCTCCACGTCTTTGCTCGAGTGCGAGTGATAGAGCCAGACAATGGAACTGGGATCGTTTGGCCCCGGCCCGGCGCGCTCCGGAACCTGCCAGGTATAGACGTGGGTGTGCCCGGGCGGCACATCGTCGTCTTCCTTGTCGGCTCCGGAAGTGCCATCAGCGTAGGACGCGCCCTCCGAATCCTTGTTATAGAACACGCCATGCGGATGCATGCTGTACGGGTGGGTGGCGTTGTTTTTGAACAACACGCGAATCGTGTCGCCAACTTCGGCGCGGAGAACCGGACCGAGGATTCCCGAATGCTCCCACTCCGCCGGACGCGGCTTGAGCTTGGTAAAAGTATCGTCGGTGTACTCGCGGTAAACCGCCTTGCGATAGACCTTGCCGATACGATGCGGACCCTGCTCAATGAAGGTCGTTTGGTAGCCTTCGAATTTCATCCCCATCATTTTGTCCATGCCGCTTGGGGCATAGTCCCATTCGACTTCATCGGCGGCGACGTAATAAATGTGAATCTTGGGAGTTGCGGCCTTAGCGGCCGTTTTGGCGGCTTGCGCCACCGCCATGCCACTGATCAGGCTGAGCGCGAAGAATGCGACGAGAAGTCGAACCTCAATTTCTTTGTCGTTGTCGTTGTCGTTGTCGTCTCCCCTTATTCTCTTTGCGCGGCTTTGTAGCCGGCCGCTTGCGCTTCTGACTCGGTCATGAACTTGCCCTGTTTCGTCTTGCCATACCAGCGTCCGCTCTTGTGGTAAACGCCGCTCTCGGTGTTCACCCAGACTTTACCGCTGGATTGCGCAGCGGCGATTTCCGGAGTCGAAGCGGTGGCAGCCGCTGCTTTGCTCGCCTTTGCGGGCGCGGCGGTTTTGGTGGGCGCTGCCGGAGCAGTCGCAGGCGCGGCCATCGGACTAGCCACCGGTGCCGCCGCCTTGGCCGGTGCGGGAGCCGCTGCGGGAGCACTGCTCGCCGACGCTGCCGCAGGCTTTGCAGTGTCGGCCTCGGCGGTCGCCTTCTTGCTCTTGCGCGACTTCTTTGTGGTTGTGGTTGCGGCCGTGGTGCCGGCGGCAGACTTATCCGCGGCAGCGGCAGATTCACTGGCCGCAGCTTTTTCGTTCTTCGCTTTCTTCTTAGATTTCTTCGTGGTCGTGGCGGAACTGGCGTCCGTCGAGGCTGCCTGCGCCTTCGATAGCGCCGGCGAACCGGCGACCGTGACTGTCAAACAGAGAACGAACATCCACAGCGTAAGTTTGCTTTTCAAGTGATTCATTTTCCCTCGCAAAATTGTATTGCAGTGTGGCGCGGGCGGCTTCGCCCGCGTCCCCCACAAACATGCAGTATCTTCCAGCCAAAAGCCAGAAACCCTAACCAGAAACGAGGCAACCAGGAACCAGACCAAGCCCCTGCCTAGGCATAGATTCCGCGCTGCCGGATGGTATAGGCCACGCGGTCAATCGCCAGCATATAAGAGGCGATCCGGTTATTCACGCCATGCGTTTCAGCGTAGCGGACAACATCGTCAAATGCCGTGACCATGATGTCTTCCAAACGCTCGTTGACCTCCGATTCCTTCCAGAAGTAGCCCTGGCGATCCTGCACCCACTCGAAATAGGAAGTAGTAACGCCGCCGGCATTCGCCAGAATGTCGGGAATCACAAATACTTTCTTCTCGGCGAGAATATCGTCGGCGACCGCAGTGGTCGGACCATTCGCGCCTTCGGCGAGTATTTTGCACTTCACCCGATCCGCGTTCTGGCTGGTAATCTGATTCTCGGTAGCCGCTGGAATCAGGATGTCGCAATCGGTCAGCAGCAGTTCCGCAGGATCGTACGGCTCTGCGCCCGTAAATCCGTGAATGGACCCATTGCGCTGCCGGAATTCCCACAACGCCTCGACGTCCATTCCGTTTTTGTTGTACAACCCGCCGCCCACTTCAAGAATGCCGATCACCTTATATCCCGCTGCCGCCATGAGCCGCGCCGCGTTCGAGCCGACGTTGCCAAAGCCCTGGACGATCACGCGGGTCGTCTCGCGATGCAGATGCAGTTTCTTGATGGCCTGTTCGCAGACCATCAAAACGCCGCGCCCCGTAGCCTCGCGACGTCCGCGCGATCCACCAATATTGATCGGCTTGCCCGTGACCACCGCCGTAACCGTCTGCCGCATGTGCATGGAGTAGGTATCCATGATCCACGCCATGGTCTGCTCGTTGGTATTTACGTCGGGTGCGGGGACGTCTTTTTCGGGCCCAATGAATTCGAAAAGCTCAGCCGTGTAGCGGCGCGTCATGCGCTCCAATTCGCCCTGAGACATTTTGTGCGGGTCGCAAATGATGCCCCCCTTGGCGCCGCCGAAAGGAATGTTGACGACCGCGCACTTCCAGGTCATCCAGCTCGCCAGCGCCCGGATCTCGTCCAGATTTACGTCCGGCGAATACCGCAGCCCCCCCTTCGCTGGCCCACGCGCAATCGAATGCTGCACTCGAAATCCGGTGAACACTTCCAGCCGGCCGTTATCCATCATCACCGGGATGTGAACAATAATCTCGCGGCTGGGACTCTGCAGAACCTTCCAAATTCCCTCATCCAGATTCAGCTTCTGTGCTGCCAGGTCAAAGCGGGCCGCCTGCGCCTTCCAGGGATTCGTTTCTTCTACCAGATCGATCGTCTTCATAAAATCTCCGCATCATTAAAATTACGATTGCTGCCCAATCCGGCGGGCAAGCCTCGCAAAGTATATTGCCGCCCCGGAGGGTAGGCAAGCGAAGGAGGGGGCCTGCCCAGTTTCGCATTTGCAAGTTCGATGTATTTATGTAGCATGCCCGCCGTAAAGACGCGGCTTGCCGCGGCTCCCCTCGCACAGGAAACACAATTTCGTGCGATCCTAAAAGCAGCCTTAAAGCGGGCTGCCAGACAACGCAGCATCACAAGAAACAAAGAAGCCAAGCAAAAAATGATCCGCCCCGACTACAAAGAATTCGCGCGATTGGCACGCACCGCGACTCTGGTCCCCGTCGTGAAGTCGATCTCCGCCGACCTGTTGACCCCGGTGTCCGCCTTTCTGGGCGTGGCCGACGGCGAGCCCGATGCCTTTCTGCTGGAATCCGTCGAAGGCGGAGAAAAAATCGGCCGCTACACCTTCCTCGGAGTACGTCCGTTCCTGCGCCTCCAATCGCACGGAGAAGTAATCACCATCCAGCGCGGCGGCAAAGTAGAAAGCCGCGCCGGAAATGTTTTCGCGGTGATCAAAGAACTCCTCAAGCAGCATCGTCCGGCGGTGATCGAGGGTCTTCCTCCGTTCACGGCCGGCGCGGTCGGCTACTGTGCCTATGACATGGTGCGCCGCCTCGAAAAAATCGGAGCACGCGCGGAAGACGACCTCGATGTACCCGATTGTGTCCTGATGTTTTTCGACCGGGTGCTGGCCTTCGATCACCTCCACCACCAGATCCACATCGTGGCCTCGGCCGACGTGACTCGCGAATCCTCCAAAGCCGCCTACGACCGCGCCGTAAGAGACATTGCCCGCATAGAAAAGAAATTAGCCGCGGGCTGGAAACCCAAACACTGGCGCAAGTCGGCTTTGAAATCTAAACTGTCCGTGCAGCCCCGTACCTCGAAGAAGAGGTATATGGCAAGCGTCAATCGCGCCAAAGAGTACATCGCCGCTGGAGACATCTTTCAGGTAGTGCTCTCACAGCGTTGGGACTTCGAGCCCGGAGTGGCTCCCCTCGATCTCTATCGCGCGCTGCGAACGGTGAATCCTTCGCCCTACATGTTCTTCCTCCGCTTCGGAGGCGCGAATTATCCCGGTAATAAGCGCAACCCAGGCGCCATCCACATCCTCGGATCGTCGCCGGAAATGTTAGTGCGCGTCAGCGGCAGGAAACTTGAATACCGTCCCATCGCCGGCACACATCCGCGAGGAAAAGATGAAGCCGGCGACGCCGCACTCGAAAAGAAAATGCGCGAAGACGAAAAAGAACGCGCCGAACACATCATGCTGGTCGACCTCGGCCGTAACGACCTCGGACGAGTCAGCGACTACGGATCGGTGAAAGTAAAAGACCTGATGTACGTGGAACGCTACTCGCACGTCATGCATCTGGTGTCGGCGCTCGAAGGCCGATTGCGTCCCGAACTCGATGCCGTCGACGCTCTCGCCGCCTGTTTCCCCGCCGGCACTCTAAGCGGCGCGCCCAAAGTCCGAGCCATGCAGATCATCGAAGAACTCGAACCCACCCGCCGCGGCGTCTACGGCGGAGCCGTCCTCTACGCCGACTTCGCCGGCAACCTGGATTCGTGCATCGTGATCCGGACGCTATTGATGAAGGGTAAGAAAGCCTATCTGCAAGCCGGAGCCGGAATCGTAGCCGACTCCGACCCGCTGCGCGAATTCGAAGAATCGGAAAGCAAATCCCGCGCCGTGCTCAGAGCCGTAGCCATTGCCCGCTCCGGTATGTAAGCCGTTCATCGCATCAGCAAGGCCACCCACTCCCCCGCCTCGATCCGTTCCCGGTCCGCGGGAATCACCACATAGCAATTCGCCCGGCCCAGCGCCGCAATGTCTCCCGACCCCTGCCACTGAGCCAATTCCACCTCGGCATTCTCGAATTCGCCGGAAAGCATCGCCGGCAGAAATCTCTTCAGCCCCGTCTTCGTCCGAATCTCCGTTTTCAATCGCGCTCGCAAGAATATCAACGGCCGTGGAATCATCCCAGCCAGCGCCGCAATCATCGGCCGTGCAAACAACTCAAAAGTCACCATGGTAGAAACCGGATTCCCCGGCAGCCCGAAAAAGTATTTTTTGTACTGCATGTGTGGCGCGGGGGCCCCCTCCCGCGTGCCGGCGCCAGATACGTAGTCCGTACGAGCCAGACCGTCTGCAGCAAAAGAACCAGATGCCACAGCCCCAAACACCACCGGACGCCCCGGCTGAATCTCCGCGCCCGTAAAATAAAACTCGGCCTGCAACTCACCGAGAACCTGCTCCACCAAATCGTACTTCCCCATCGACACGCCGCCCGTGAGCAACAACAAGTCGCACTTCAATCCTTCTTCAATCAACTCCCGCAGCGGCACTCGCTCATCCGGAGCAATCGCCAGCCGCACGGCCTCTCCCCCAGCTTCCTGCACCTGTGCCGCCAGCGAATAAGAGTTTGAATTTCGTATCTGCGCCGCCGCCGGCGTCGCGTCCATCTCCACTAACTCATCGCCCGTGGAAAGCACCGCGACCCGCGGCTTCCGAAACACCTGCACCCGGCTCTTGCCGACCGAGGCGGCGATTGCGATGCCCGAGTGATCCAGTCGCTGTCCGCGCTCGATCAGCATTTGTCCCGCTCGCGCTTCAGCGCCACGCGGAACAAAATTCTCTCCCGCTTTCACCGCCCGTCGAATCTCAACAAAAGACGCGGCGGCAGTGCCCGATGAAATGCGGGTGCCCCATCCTAACGTCGCGTCCTTTGCGACGTTAGGGTGGGAATCCTGTAGGAGCGCCGTATGCTCCACCATCACCACCGCATCGGCTCCCGGTGGCAGCGGAGCCCCCGTCATAATCGACACGGCTTGCCCGCGCCCAACCGCAATCCCAGCCGCTTCCGGCCAATCCCCCGCCTTGACCTCGCCCACCACTTCCAGCCGCGCCGGAACCTCCGCCAAGTCCGCCGCCCGCACCGCAAACCCATCGCGGGTAGCCCGTTCAAACGGCGGAAAGTCGCGGTCCGCCAAAATCTCATCCGCGAGCACTCGCCCCAACCCGGCCAGCAGTTCCACCGCCTCGATTTCTCGCGCAGACACGCTAGCCGCATGTTGCTCGACGAGATCCCGAGCCTCTTCGAAGCTCAACACAAAAGGCATTCGAGAATGATACGCCGCCAAATTCCGGTATCGATCCGAGGGTACCCCATCCAGCGGTGCACCAACGGACGTGCATTTCCAAATACGGTTGCGTGTACTCCCTGCCCCAAGCCGGGGTAGACGGCCTATGTCCGCGACCTGCGCGGCGTCATCGAGCGCGAGAAGGCAGAAATCGGCGTCCTCATTTTCATGGAGCCGCCCACCAAGCCCGTGCTCAAGGAAGCCGCCGAAGCTGGCCTCTACCAACCGCCAGGACTGACCGACAAATACCCGCGCATCCAGATTTTGAGTATCGCCGAATTGCTTGACGGCAAGAAAATCGAGTACCCGCGCCTGCTCGACGTGACCTTCAAGAAAGCTCCCAAGGCCAGAAATGCCGCCGCAGAGCAGATGCCGCTCTCGGGAGTGGGGGAAGAAGACGAAGGCCCGTTCTAAGAAGGCAGGACTCTTTCAGCTGCTTCCCTCACATCACACCCGCTCTTTCCAGTATCCCGGCTTGCGCTTGCCATGGACGACGGCAACAAATGTCACGCAGTCTGGATCATCCAGGCAGACAACGGAAAACGGGAAATGAGGAAGCACGAATCGCCGCGTTCCATGCAGATATTTCGGCCAGCGCTGCGGTGATTGGGAGATGGTTTCGAATGCGCCGTAGACCTCGATAAGAAAAGCGGCGCTCGCGTCCTCGCTTCGTCGCCGATACCAGTCGTCCGCGGCTTCGAGTTCGAGCCAAGCCTGCTCCTCGACGCGATATGGCTTAGGTCGTGCTATTCCTGAGCCGTGCGGAAATGCGACCGAGTACTTCGTCCGAAGGGATCATCCGGGCTTGCCCTGATCGGATCTCACCAACACGGCGTTTAATCTCACTGGCCCATGCTTGTTCAACTCCATCCTCGGCTGGACCTTCGTCGAGACTTTCGATCAATCGATCGATTAGCGTCCCGCGGTCCCGGGGAGAAAGGGTCAACGCCTTCTCGAGCACCTCTGCAACCTGCTCCGTTCTTTCTGCCATGGCAACCCCCAGTCGTTTCATCTTATCGCAGTGGTCCCAGGTAGTCTCTTGACGGTAAGCATGCCGGGGAGTGGCGATCAAGAAACGGCTTTTTGCTGAGAACCGGGAACCGCGCGCTAGTTCCTCGCCAGTTCCTGCCCCAGCACCGTGGCGTTGCTGGCGAAGGATAGCCCGGTTTCGATATCGACCAGTCCTGAGCGGACCAGTTTCGCGATCTCGGCATCGAAGTGCTGCATGCCTTCGTTTCCGCTCGATTTCATTGCGTCGAGCAGCGTGCGTCCCGGACGTTCGCCCTGTTCCACGCAATCGCGAGTGCGCGAGTTGGACTTCAAGATTTCAACGACGGCAATGCGATCGCCGCCATCCTCGCGCGGAATCAGCCTCTGCGCAATGATGAAGCGGAAAGTTTTGGCGAGCCGTTCGCGCACCGATTGCTGTTCCGTCGCAGGGAAACTGCCGACGATGCGCTCGATCGTTTTCGAGCTATCCACGGTGTTCATGCTGGAAAGAACAAGATGACCGTTTTCCGCGGCTTCCAGAAGAATCTCCAAAGTCTCGCGGTCGCGGATTTCGCCGATCATAATCACGCGCGGAGCCTGTCGCAGCGCGGCTCGCAGCGCCAGCGTGAAATTCGGCGCATCGCTGTGCAGCTCGCGCTGATGCACCGTGGATTTTTTGTGCCGGTGCAGAAACTCAATCGGATCTTCCACCGTCAGCACGTGATAGCAATGCTCGCTGTTGATGCGGTCAATCAGCGCGGCCAATGTCGAGGACTTGCCCGATCCCGTTCCGCCAGTCACCAGAATGATTCCGTTTCGAACTTTCGTGGCTTCTTCCAGTTGCGCAGGCAGGCGCAGCGAGCTGAAGGTTGGAATCACGGTCGGAATCACGCGCATCACAATCGCGCAACTGCCACGCTGAATAAAGACATTGACGCGAAAGCGCGCCATGCCAGGCAATCCATAGGAAACGTCGCATGAACCCTGCTCGCGAAGCGTATTGATCGCCTGCTTATTGGTGCCAATCAGATCGGCGGCGATGCGCCGCGTGTCATCCGCCGAAAGCATCCCGCTACCGGCGATCTCAACCGCTGTGAGTTGTCCGTGAATTTCGACCTGAGGTGGTCGACCCGGCGAAAAAATCAGATCGCTGACTTTTTCAGAAGCGCCCAGCATCCCAGCCAGCAGCACCGACGTCGGGATCGCGCCCGCGCCACTAATGCCCTCGAAGGCAATCGCGATCGGGGAATTCCCCGGAGCAGCCATTCTTTAAACTCCAATTCTCAGTATTGACACCACAGGGGAGACACGTCGGGAACCGAAGAAGCCTAGTAAGAATGTAGCGCGGATGAGCGGAAGCGCGAAGGACAACAAGGTCATAGACCTCGGTAACCGAGGGCGGTTTTTGAGCAAAAATCGGCCCAAAAATGAAGAGCGGCCCGGTGCGGGCCGCTCTCTGGGTAGAGCCAAATATGACTCGATTTAAGCTACTTTTTGACCACTTTCTTCTTCGAGCCAAAGCCGGTCTCGACGGTCGCGCCGATGCTGGCGAGCATGGCCTTTGCCCCCTCAGCGAACGGACCGTTGGGCTCGAGTTCGAGGTACTTTTGGAAAGCCTCGGCTGTACCCTCAGGCGCGATGACGGTCTTGCCGTCCTTTCCAAGGGTTTCCTTCCCGATCAGATTGACGCCCTTCTGATAGTAAGCGGCGGCTTTGGTGGGATCGATGGCGATCACCTTGTTGAACGCCACAATCGCCTCATCAACCTTGCCCGCGTTGGTCAGAACGGCGCCGATGTTGAACCAGTATCCGGCAGCTCCCGCCGGATCCAACTGAATCGCCTTGTTATAGCTGGCCACGGCATCGTCGATCTTGTGGGTCTTGTAGAAAGCATCCGCCAGGTTGTTATTGTAAGCGGCCAGTTTTTTGTTGGTGTCGGGATCCTTCTGTGCCACTTCGGAGGAGCTGCGCAGGTCAATTGCCTTCTGGAAATCGGCTGCGGCCATCTCGTAGCGTTTCTGTTTTTCGGCGGGATCGGTCTGCTTTGGCGCCGACAAGCGTTGGGCATCGCCGAGTTTGAACCAGATCAAGTCGCGAGTGCTGTCGATCTGGTTGGCCTCGTTCAGGGTTGCGATTGCGGTCTCGAAGTCGCCGGCATCGGAAGCTGCCGCAGCGGCTTTGAGCTTTTCATTCAGCGAGCCCACAGTCTTCGTTTCGCTCGCGGATTTCGCGGCTGCATCGGCTTTCGCCTTGGCCTGTTCCGGCGTCATGCCTTGACCCTGGGCCGCGCTGATCGCTTCTTTTTTCAGGTCAAACGGAATCTCCGTCTCGTCGAGACCGACCGAGACGCCGTTGATGTGAAACAGCTCTTTGCCGTCTTTGCTGAGCTTGACGTTGTACTTGCCGGGGACGATGCCGAGCGAGAAATACTCACCCTTGTTGTTGGTCTTGAGTTTGTAAGTATGGCCGGACTCGGTCCCGGTCCACTCCACTTCCCCCCCGACGATTGCCTGCCCTTCCGAATCTTTGCAAACTCCCTTCACCGTACCCGTGGTTTGCGCGAACGCGAACGGGGCCGACAGTGTCATGGCCACGACAATCGCGACGAGCAACAGGGGAAGGATCGGATATTTCTTCATGATTTGCCTCCCGGCATTCCATCTGAATTTACTGAAGAACTTTGGGGTATCGCTCAAGCGATACACTGATACGAATCTCACGGAACCGACTACCCCAATCGGGCGCCAGCTTCCGCATACGGAATCGGGTCTTCCGCGCCCGCATCGCGAAACGCGCGCAGGCGCAGAACACAACTGTCACAGACGCCGCAGGCGCGATCTTCGCGCTGATAGCATGACCACGTTAAATCGAACGGGGCATTCAGTTCAAGGCCAAGCCTGACAATCTCAGCTTTGCGCATGGCGATCAGCGGCGTCTCCACGCGAATTGTCCCCTCTTTGGTGCCCGTCTTCACGACTTCGTTGAACGCACGATAATACTCCGGACGGCAATCGGGATAGCCGGAACTGTCCGGCTCAACCGCGCCAATGTAGACTTTCCCGGCTCCCAGCACTTCCGCCCAACTGACGGCGACGGCGAGAAAGTGTGCGTTCCGGAAAGGCACGTAGGTCGCGGGAATCGTCTTGCCGATGTTGTGCGCTTCTGGAACGGCGATGCTCGAGTCGGTGAGGGCCGATCCGCCGATGGCCCGCAGCGAATCGTTACGGACGAGCAGGCGGTCGCGAATTTCGAGCCGCTCGCAGATACTCTCAAACGCCCGCCGTTCGCGGTCTTCGGTGCGCTGCCCGTAGCTGACGTGAACCGCGGCGGCATCGTGATCGCGCACCGCCAGCGCGGCACACACACAGGAATCCATGCCGCCGCTTAACAAGACCACGGCGCGGCTGCGGGTTGTCGCTGAGTTCTCGGACACGGGCTGTTCGCGAAGCCTCCCGGCTTCGCTCTAATTTTATGTCAGTTGCCAGAATTTCAGGCAGCCGGGTGAATGACCATACCGTTATTTTCTGTTGTAATTCGTTGTGCGCATCGAACAATGGATCAGCCCACTCTGAATATTAAACGTATCTTTGGCCGCATCGTCAGCCTCGCGGTGGTGACTGTTCTCGCCCTTCTGATCCACGGCTATCACCCCTATGCGGAAGACTCGGAGATTTATCTTCCGGGAGTTTTGAAGATCCTCAATCCATCCCTGTTTCCGGCGAACGCCGAGTTCTTTGGCGAACATGCGGGACATACGCTGTATCCCAATGTGATTGCGTTTTCAGTTCGCGCCACGCATCTGCGGTTGCCGTGGGTCGCATTCACTTGGCATCTGTTTTCAATTTTCTTGCTGCTGGCGGCGAGCTGGCGACTGGCGTCGGCTCTGTTCAAATCGAAACCACAATCGGACGAAACCACGCTCGCCTGCTGGGGCGCGGTGGTTTTCATGGCAGCGCTGCTGACCTTGCCGATCGCCGGAACATTCCTCTACATCCTCGACCAATATTTGAATCCGCGAAATCTGGCGGCGTTCGCCGTGCTATTTGCGGTGGCGGAAACGCTGCATAGGAAGTACGTGCGCGCAACGCTGTGGCTGGCCTTCGCTGCCGCCGTGCATCCGTTCATGGCAGGGTTTGGAATTTTATTTTCTGTGTGGCTCGTCTTGCTCGATCGATTTCGTCCTCGGGTATTGGGATTTGCTGCGGCCGCTCTTCCCTTCGGCATTAGCTTCGAGCCTCCCCCGCGCGAGTATCACGAGGCCGCACTGTTACAGCGCTCGCATTTCGTGCTGCGTTGGGAGTGGTATGAATGGCTCGGAGCAATCGGGCCGGTCGCGATTTTCTGGTGGATGGGCGGGTGGGCGCGGCGGCGTGGCATGAAGAATCTGGAATTAATATCGCGCGCGATGGTGCCTTTCGTTGTGATCGCGGCGGCAGCGGCGATTGGACTTGGGATTCCGGAACGCTTCGAAGCTCTGGCGCGGCTTCAGCCTCTGCGTTGCCTCAGCCTGTGCTACATGGTGCTGATCGTCGCGGGCGGCGGATTGATCGGGCAATACATTTTGCAAGGTCACGTATGGCGCTGGCTGGTGTTATTCGTCCCGCTCAGTTTGGGGATGCATATTGCGCAGCATCAGATATTTTCCGCGAGCGCGCATATCGAATGGCCCGGCGCGGAGCCGCGCAATCCGTGGGCTCAGGCCTTTGAATGGATTCGCGGGAACACGCCGGTGGACGCGTTGTTTGCGCTCGATCCCGCGCACATGCAATTGCCCGGGGAAGACGAAAATGGATTTCGCGCCCGCGCCGAGCGCAGCATGTTAGCCGATCTGACGAAAGACAAGGGAGCGGCTTCGATGTTTCCGCCGCTCTCGGTGGTATGGGCACAGCAGATTGCGGATCAGAAAAACTGGGAGCAATTCGGCAAAGAAGATTTTGAACGACTGCGACAGAAATACGGAGTCACTTGGGTGGTGGTTGAGAAGTCCGGCCCGCCGGGACTCGATTGTCCCTATGAGAATTCGAGGGTGAGAGTTTGCCGGGTGGATTGAGCAGGCCGGCTAAGAGCTTGAACCGCAAAGTGCGCGAAGAAATGCTACAAAGGCTGTGAAGAAATCAGCGTGGGCAGCGGCTCCCGAACGGCGGCGTGTTGAAGTCCAGCATGATCTGGCTGGATGAGCAGGCGGTAGCGGCACGGGTAAACTCGTGCCCTTCCCGTTTGGCGTGCAGGCTCGAGTCTTTCAGCAGCCTGCCAGGCCTAGTCAGAGCGTCATTGGGGATTATGAAAAAGGGGGTTACGAGGCGGCCGACTGGCCGTTTCCTTTTTTTGTACGGCTGAATTTGGCAACACGGCCACAACGGCTAAGACCACGAAGATGGGGTCGATGGGGCGCCGGTAGTAGTGTTCGGGAGTCGTGATGTAGTAAACGATCGGGAAGAAAAAGAGCACGAGCGCGTATGGCAAAGTGCCCGCCCAATCGGCTCGGAAAGCTCGCCACATTCCGAAAAGCGCAAGAACCGTTAGCGTCGTGCAAAGCAAAATATTGGGCGGATCGAGGGGCTCCTCACGAAGGTAGGCGCGATCCAGGCTCCAGTAGCCGGTCCAGATGAAGACGGCGCGACGCAATGCGGTCCAGGCATACCAGCCGGGGTAGGCGCGGATGGACTCGACGGCCTGCTGTTTTTTTCGATCCATGTAGCCGAGTTCGCCAAGCTGCTGAAATTCATTCCATTCGGCGTCATTGTGCCAGGGGCCCATTTCGGAGTGTGCCCAGTACTTTACGGGGCTTTTGGTTCCGAGGCGAAGAACGAGGCCCATGCCGTCGCGGAACGGGATGAAGCGGTGGAATGTTTCGTAGTTGCGCACGAACCAGGGCGCGATCACGGCGATGAACAAGACCGCGCTTACGACATTG
>JAYUJG010000206.1:0-10687 GCA_043765355.1 Acidobacteriaceae bacterium
AATCAGGACTTCGTTACGTTTTTGAGCGCCGATATGTTGGATTCCAACTAGAGGCAGGGGGATTCAGGAGAATGGGGATTCAATAATGAAGACCCAAAACAGCAGGTTCCATGCCCCTCGGCATCTATGGAAGCTATTGATAATAATAGGTTTCTGTAGATAAGTCAACATAAAAATGAGGTTCTGGCGCTACCCGGGCATATCTGCTTTCGACGCAGCGACTTGCAGTTTGAGAGCAGATGGCACCGTGGCTGGAAAGGCAGGCTCCAATCGAGCGCAGCTATGGATAAATGTAGATTTCCGCTAGAGAGCATGGGTTCGCCAGTCGATAGCAGCAGGCAGAGGCGGCGTGGAATAGCGCTTGGGGGCCGCGAGTGACCACAGTAACCGCAAGACAAGGCCACGGCGTTGACCGGCGAATCTCATCGACTTAGAGTTCAAACGGGGGACTTCCGTTCGGACGAATCCTGAGACTGGGTGAATTCCTCCAACGGGCGCGCCCAGGAATAGCGCTTAAGAGAAATACCGACCATGAACCTGAAGTCTCTACTACTGAGTTCCGACGACAGAACGGTGCGCATACTGCGACGCGTGCTGAGCGACCTGGAGATCGGGGTCGAGCATTGTTCGGCGGCGGATGAAGCGGTGCGCCGGATTACGCGGGAGCGGTTTGAAGCGATCATTGTGGACGGGGCGAATGTTGAGGACGCGAGCAGCGTGTTGCTGGCGGCTAGGGCAGCTCCGGTGAATAAACGGGCGTTGGCGATTGTGCTGGTGGAGGCAGCGGTGGGGTTGAAAGGCGGCTTCGATATGGGAGCGCATTTCGTGCTGCACAAACCGTTTGCCGTGGAGCGAGCCAAGGCGAGCTTTCGCGCGGTGCGGGCGCTGATGAAACGGGAACGGCGGCTGCAGATGAGGGTCGCGGTGGAGGTTCCGGTCGAGTGTCGCGGGGCGGCGAGTTACAAAGCGAAAACGATTGACCTCTGTGAGGGCGGGATGGCGATTCAGTTTTCCGGGCGAGCGGCCAAAGAAACTTCGCTGCGCTTCTCTCTGGAACTGCCCGGAATGAAACAAAAGCTTGAAATCGACGGAGAACTGGCGTGGGGAAGCATTGGGAATCAAGCCGGGGTGAGGTTCAAGGACGCCACTGACGAACAGCGCGGCGCACTGCGGCAATGGCTGGCAAGCCATCTGCCGGAGCCCGAAGCGGATGACCCGCCGGTGAAGTGCCATCTCAGCGACCTGAGTCTGGGAGCTTGCTACCTTACGACGAGTTCACCGTTTCCTCGGGGAACGCGGGTGATTCTTTCGATCAAGACTACCGATCTCGAAGTCCATGCTGAGGGCATTGTGCTGGTGGCGCATCCGGAATTCGGGATGGGAGTGGAGTTTTTGCAGACGACAAGCGAACAACGCGAGCATGTGCATCGCATGATTACGACTTTGCGCGCGAATGGAGATAAATCTCCAGAGCTGCTGGTGAAACCGGAGGGACTGGAATCGCCGCTGCCCGACAGTGGACTGGGGACACACCAGGTGTTTGCCAGCCAGGCGTCGGCAAGCGAGGCGCGCGGGACCAACGACGCATCTGGAAGCGAAGACGCGCTGGTGGATCTTTTCCGGCACAAGTTTCAGGAGCCGGTGGAGAGTTTCCTGGAGCAGATGCGGAAGCAGCGGCAGTCGGCGGCGGCGCAGGGGCGGTAGACCACGGGGGCAACTCTAGACGGCGCTGAAAGGCTGCTCTTCCGCGGCACACAAGTTCTCATGATTGAGGCTTCATTGGAGTCCCACCCTTTTTCGCAAAGTACGCGAAAAAGGATGGTGCACCCTCGGTTTTCTCTCTCTCTCTCCCTCTCTCTCTCTCCTCCCTGCCTCCGTTAATCTTTGGGATTTTACTTTCTCTTTGCTATACACTTGTAGGTGGATTTATGAGTCACTGGATTGGGCTTGCCCTGTTGGTGGTTGCGTGGGTGGTTTTGAGGCGATGGGTTCTGCCTTGGCTGGGCGTGCCTACCTGACAGGGTCCTAGCTGCGGGGTCGGAGACTCCGCGCAACAGTCCACATTCTCTGGGACAACGAATCCGGAAGATCCGAAGACGGATGTCCGTACGCGCTAGCAAAGCGCGAGGGTTTCTTCGCTGACGGGCCTGCTCTAGGCTTCGTCTTGTTCTTTTAGTTTTGCAATCACTCCGAAATCTTCCAGCGTCGTGGTGTCGCCCTTCACTTCCCCAGTGCTGGCCAACTCCCGCAGTAAGCGGCGCATGATTTTTCCGCTGCGCGTCTTGGGGAGCATGTCGGTGAAGCGGATGTCATCGGGCTTGGCCAGGGAACCGATCTCTTTTGCTACCCATTTCTTTAGTTCTTCTTTCAGAGCGTCGGTCGGTTCTACTCCGTGTTCCAGTGTGACGAAGGCGCAGATCGCCTGGCCTTTGATCTCGTCGGGGCGGCCAACCACGGCGGCTTCGGCAACTTTTTCGTGGGCCACGAGAGCCGACTCTATTTCCATGGTGCTCAGGCGGTGGCCGGAGACGTTGAGTACGTCGTCGACGCGGCCCATGATCCAGAAGTAGCCGTCTTTGTCTTTGCGGGCACCGTCGCCAGTGAAGTAGGTGCCATCGGGGATCTGCGACCAATATTGCGACACGTAACGATCGGGGTCGCCGTAGATTGTGCGGAGCATGGCGGGCCAGGGTTGGCGGATAACTAGATAGCCGCCGGAACCGAGCGGCACGGGCTTGCCTTCCATGGTTACGATTTCGGGGACAACTCCAAAGAATGGGAGAGTTGCGGAACCGGGCTTGGTTGCGATGGCGCCGGGAATTGGGCTGATCATGATGCAGCCGGTTTCGGTCTGCCACCAGGTGTCGACGATCGGGCAGCGGTTGTGGCCGATTTGCTCGCGGTACCACATCCAGGCTTCGGGATTGATGGGCTCGCCGACAGTGCCTAAGAGGCGCAGGCTTTCCATTTTGTGTTTTTTGGGCCACTCATCGCCCCACTTGGCGAAGGTGCGAATGGCGGTGGGGGCGGTGTAGAAAATGTTTACCTGATGGCGGTCGATGATCGACCAGAAGCGGTCGGGCTCGGGGAAATTGGGCGCGCCTTCGTACATGAGACTGGTCGCTCCACATTGCAACGGGCCATAGACAATGTAGCTGTGTCCAGTGACCCAGCCGATGTCGGCGGTGCACCAGTAGGTATCTTCTTCGCGGAGATCGAAAACATATTTCGTGGAGAGATAGGTACCGACCGAGTAGCCGCCGGTGGTGTGGACGATGCCCTTCGGCTTGCCGGTTGTTCCCGAGGTGTAAAGAATGTAGAGCGGATGTTCGGCGTCGAGCGGTTCGGCGGGGCAATCGTCGGAGGCTTTCGCCATCAGGTCGTGCCACCAGTGGTCGCGGCCGTCGGTCCTGTTGATGGCGGTTCCGGTGCGCTTGTAGACGACGGTATGTTTCACCGAGGGACAGGATTTCAGCGCTTCTTCCACAACCGGGAAAAGCTTGACCTCGGTGCCACGGCGGTAGGATCCGTCTTGCGTAATGACGGCGACGGCTTGCGAATCGTGAATGCGATCGACGAGGGCGTTCGCGGAAAATCCTCCAAAGACGATGGAATGGGGCGCGCCGATGCGAGCGCAGGCCAGCATCGCGATGGGTAACTCAGGGGTCATGCCCATGTAAATGGCTACGCGGTCGCCTTTGCGGACGCCCAGACCGTTTAGGACGTTCGAGAATTTCTGGACTTCTTTCCAGAGCTGCTGGTAGGTGTAGGTGCGAATTTCGCCGGGTTCGCTTTCCCAGATGATTGCGGCTTTATTCTTGCGCGCGGTTTGGACGTGGCGATCGAGGCAGTTGTAGGAAAGATTGAGTTCGCCGCCCAGAAACCACTTGGCCCACGGGGCTTTCCATTCCAAGACCTTGTCCCACTTTTTGAACCAATGGAGTTCCTCGGCGGCTCGGGCCCAGAATTTCTCCGGTTGCTCGATCGACTCTTTGTAGAGGGCTTCGTATTCAGCGAGGCTCTTGATTTGAGCTTTTTGGGCGAAGTCCGCGGGAGGAGCGAAGCTACGCTGCTCGTCGAGAACGGAGTCGATGTTCACCTGGGGCGGGGTTGCGTCGGGCATGAACTTCCTCGGAAAGCGGTGTCTTGGGTGCTAGCAATCCAGCCTTTGGCCAGGATAGCGATTCTACACTTCGGAACTGAGCTCGTTTACGGTGCCGCGTTGCAGCAGGTAGGCTCCGGGGCCTTGCTGGCCGCGGATGGAGCGGGAGAATTCTGTCACTACAAATCCCGCTTTGGTGGCTTCGCAGAAAGCCCAGCGGGTGGCGGCGCGCCACGCTCGAGCCAAGCCCATGTCGGTGCGCTCGACTTCCAGGATGTCGCCGGGGATTTCGACGCTGACGCGTTGGCGCGACAGTGATTGGGCGAGGTCGGCGCGGGCTGGTTTGCCGCTGGGATCGAAGCTGACTAGCGGGGCCAGAAGTTTCATGGCGTCGAGCGTTTCAAGGCGAGCATTTTTTCCTGAGAGGCGGTCGCGGACTCGTTTTGAATTTAGCAGCCAACGCACCCACAGGCGGTCGGTGCCGTTGCGATGCAACATGCTGGAGGTTTCGGGGCCGTAGAAATCCACCTTGTAGGTGTCGGACACGACGCCCAGCTTGGCGAAGTTGAAGTGGGCGTTTCTGCTTTGCAGGGGATCGTAGGTCCAGGTCATCTCGTGAATGCCCATGGCCAGGGCTTGATCGCGCTGCGCTTGCTTCAGGCGGGCGCCGAGATCCTGCTGGCCGTAGGCTTCCAGGACCGCCAGCATGTGAGAGTGGATTGTCGTCTGGCCGTGCTCGCGGGCCAGAAAGCCGAAGGCAAAGCCTACGAGTTTGCGCTGGTCGAAGGCTCCCACGAAGATGTTGCCGGCGGCTTTGCAGGCTATGGCCAGAGTCAGGGGCAGGGTGTCTTCGTCGGTCATGCCCCAGACTTCTTTTTCCACGGCTTTTAGCTGGGTCAGGTCGTCGATGGTGTCGAGGTTGCGGATCGCGATTTGTGGGGCGACGGGGGGTGGCATCAGCGAGGCGCCTTTGTGTGGTTCGAGCGGTCCTTGTTGTTCATCGTTCTCTCGCAACGGTGGGCTAACGAATTGCGCCGCTCCGCGGCATCCCGACGATTCGTCATCTGTTCCGTGGGCCCCGCCGTTCGGAGGTTCGATGATTCGAGCACTGCGGAGTGTCGCAAAATAAACGTACTTCACTCGTGGTGTGTTCCATGCATCCTATCTGCATGCTACCCTCGAATCGGAGATGAATCATACCGTGAAACGCACTGCCGAACTGCTGTTTTTGATCGCTCTCATCATACTTGGAAACTCTCTTTTGCTGGCTGCCGATCGTGGGACGCTGGTGCGCGAGGCGATTATTTATTTGTCGCCCGACACATCGTCCAACAAGTTGGGGCAGGCGGAGCGGGGGCGCGAACTGGTGCTTCTGGACCGGACGCCGAAGTGGCTGCATGTTGAGGCACTGCTCGGGCCATCGAAGGCTCCCGACGCTGCCTTTGTCATGGAAGACGAGGACGAGGGCAAGACGATCAGCGGGTGGGTGGTGGATACAGGGATTGTGTGGGCGTCGACTCCGAATGGCGAGCGCATTCTTTTTGGCGCGGCGGTGGATGCGGAGGACGAGGCCAGCCGGCGACGCGGGCGGCGTGGCGCGGCGCAGGATGCGTTGCGGCTTTATCGACGCGTGTTTGATCTCTTCCCAACTGCGCCGATCGCGGGCGAGGCGCTGTATCGGGCGGCAGACATTCGATGGCAGATTGACAAGGCGGACATTCAAACGCGGCCTTCGGCGCGAGAAAAAGAATCGTATCTGCGGCAAGGCATCGACGAGGAGGGCATGAAGCTGGTGATGAAGAAGTTTCCCGACTCGAAGTGGGCGCAGCTTGCCGCGTTCCATTTCATCGACAACAAACTTTGCGGAGACTGGCAGGGGGCTTCGAAGTGTCCGGAGAAGGAATCGGGTATTTATGAGAAGTATGCGCGGGAGCGGCCTGAGTCTCCGGCGGCTCCGGAGGCGTTGTACCAGGCGGCGTCGCGGCGGGCGGCGCTGATCGAAATTTATAAAGTTGAGGAGCAGGCTAAGAAATCGGAGCAGGCAAAGAGTCTGGCGATTGCGCTGGCGCAGCAGTTGATTGCGAAGTATCCGCAGAGCGACTGGTCGTCGCGGGGACAGACGCTGCTGTTTCTCTTGCAGCAGGGAGTGGCGACTTATGGGAATGCGATGCAGTGAAGCGGGAGCCGATTGTGGCGACTGACTGAGAGCGTAACCAACGGAGGGCACGGAGGAGACACGCGGGCAGCGAGTTAGGGAGCGCCGCCGGTAGTCATTGCTGCGGTGATTTCCTGGATTGCGATTTGCAGTTCTTTGGTGTGCCGATTGAATTTGTCGATCTCGGCGAGATCCAGTTTGTCTGGCGATAGCAGCTTAAGTTCCAGGGCGCGGGCGTGATCGGAAGCGGTTGGGTGACCGAAGGTGCCGAGGTTGCCTGCTAGTTTGTGAGCGTCTTCGCCGGCTTGTTGACGCGCGTCGGCGGGCAATTGATTGATGGAGAGCAGGCGGAGGGCTTCGGCAATGCGTGCGACGCGTTCCTCGACGAGGTGTTGGTGGCGGCACCAGATGGTCGCCAGTCCGATTACCAGCTGATTCTTTGGGGCTGACATTTTATTTGGTCCTCGATTTTCCTTCCAGTGTTCAACTTTTATTGCAGCGGGCTGCGGACAAGTCGCTGTCGGAGCAAGACGCTCACCGCCGGTGCGGGAGCAAGGACATTTCCAAAGATTTGCGGCACGAGTAGGAGGTGTCGTCCCTACGGGACTCTAGCACTACCACTCTGACCCAGGACTTACGTCCTGGGCTAACGAATGTTGCCGCTCTGCGGCTTCTACGTGTGCGCTTCCCGGCCCGGGCAGACTCTGGAATTTTTCCACCCTCTGATCTTCACCCCTTCCCGTTCCTTGCCAAATTCTTGGTTTCTCCGCGAGCGAATGCCCAGTTCGTGCTCAACTACCCGCCGCGGCTGCGCTGGCTTCTGGATTCTGCCAGCCTAGGGCTTCCGCGATCTGCGCGGGCAGAAGCATGGGATCGAAGGGCTTGGCCATGATGGCTACGACGCCCAGAGCGGCGAATTTCTGGCGGTCCATCGACTGCACTTTGGCGGTTAGGAGAATCACGGGAATGTTTTGGGTGGCGGACTTGGCGCGGAGATTTTGCACTACCGTCGGGCCATCCATTCCGGGCATCATCACGTCCAGCAGAATTGCGTCAGGGCGGTCGATCTCGGCTCTGGCGATTGCCTCCTGACCAGAGCTCGCGGTAATGACTTGCCAATGGCCGATGTCTTCGAGGCTCATCTGCGCGATTTCGCGGATGTCGTCTTCGTCATCGACGATCAGGATGGTTTTAGCGGGCACTGGCGGCTCTTTTTTTCTGAGTGATCTCGCGGAGAAAGTCGACGGCGCGGCGCTCAAATTTGTCGGGAGGGATGCGGGCTTTGGTGAAGAATTCGGTGCGGCCGAGTTCCAGGTTGCGCCGTTCGACGCGGCTGAGATCTTTCGCCGAATAGACCATTAGGGGCAACTGGCGGAGGTCGTTGTCCTGCCGCAAGGCGTTCACTACGGAAAAGCCGTCGCCGTCGGGGATGGAGACGTCGAGTACGATGAGGCCCGGAGTTTCGGATCTTGTCATCGCGACAGCCTGCCGGCCGGTGGTGGCGTGACGAACGCGCACTCCGTCGGATTCGAAGGTCGCGCGGAGAACATTGGCGAGATCGATGTCGTCTTCGACGATCAGGACGTCGATTGGAATATTGCCGGTGGCGGCGGTGCCTGGTGCGGTGGCGCCGTCGCCGACCGCATCTGCAGCCTCCGGCTTGGTCGCGGCCACGGGCAGGCTGACGAAGAAACTGCTTCCCGATCCGAAAGCGCTCTCTGCCCAGATTTTGCCTTCGTGCTGGTCGACAATCGTGCGGCAAATGGGCAGCCCCAGTCCGGTGCCGCCTTTGACGCGCGAATCCGAGGCGTCGACCTGCTGAAATCGTTCAAACACCAACTCCAGCTTGTCGGCGGGAATGCCGCGACCTGTGTCCTGGACCTTGAATACGGCGTTGCCGTCCTGTAGCGCCACTGAGAAAGACACGGCAGCTCCCGGTTGCGAGAATTTGATCGCGTTGCTCATCAGATTGGTGAAGGTCTGGATGATGCGATCGGGGTCGAGGAACAGCGGGATTGGCGCTCCGTTAAAGACGAGGAGTACGCCGGCCTTCTCCGCGACCGCTTGCACGACGTCCACCGATTGCCGCATTACGTCGTCGGCGGTGATCAGTTTTTTCTGCATCGGAACTTTGCCGGACTGGATGCGTTCCATATCGAGGATGTCATTGATGAGGCGCACCAGGCGGTCGGTATTGTTGAGGGCGATGGTGAGCATGCGCCGGCCCTTTTCGGGCAGATGGTGAATCATGCCGCCGGCGAGGAGTCCGAGCGAGCCGCGAATCGAAGTGAGCGGGGTGCGTAATTCGTGGCTGACGACGGAAACGAATTCGTTTTTGAGGCGTTCGACTTCGCGCGCTTTCGTGACGTCGCGAAAGATGCCGCTGGCATAGGACGGGGTGCCGGTGTCGTCGAAGCGGCAACTGATGCGGCCCGAGACGTGTACGGGTCTTCCGTCTTTGGCCAGGAAGGTGGTTTCGAAGCGATCGAGGTCTGCGCCGTTCAGGACGCGGCTGCAGGTGTCGATCCATGCCTCGCGGACCTCGGGCGCAACGATGTCCGGCATGGAGAAGGAGGCGAAGTCGGCCTCGGAATATCCCAGGGCAACCTTCCAGGCAGGATTGACGAATAGAACGCGGCCCTCGGGGGTGACGCTCTGGATGAGCTCCGAGGCGTGTTCAAAGAGTTCGCGGAGACGCTCTTCACTTTCGCGCAGGCGCTGTTCGCCGCGCTTCTGTTCGGTGATGTCGTTGTTGATTTCGAGAATTCGTTTGGGGACGCCCTTTGGGTCGCGCTGGAGCGCCCAGCGGCTGGTGACGGTGATCAGCGAACCGTCGCGGCGGGTGTGAATGAGTTCGCCTTCCCAGTGCCCATCGCGCAGAAGTTCGCTGAAGATTTGCGACCGGCTTTGAGGAAACCGCGTGTGCAGGAGTTGGTCGACGGTCTGGGCTGACGCCTCCTGCTTGGTCCATCCGTATTTCTGCTCCGCTCCGTGGTTCCAGAACACGACGCGGGAGTCCATGTCGCAGACGATGATGGAATCGTGGGCGAGATCGAGCAGGGCGAATTGTTCCGGCAGGTTGGGGGTGGGCTCGGAGGGTGGGCTCGTGGGCATGGGAGGTGGGAAGGCACGGGTTGACGGCTCTATTGGGTTTCATCGTCAGGCGGGATGGAGACTTGAATTGTTCTGGAAGCAATCTCTGCTGATCTTGGCAGTTGGAAACACCGCGAGGGGCGCTCGGGTCGCGACGAAAGGCGGGAACTACAGGGGGAACGAGGGGTCACTGGGGACGTCGGAGGACGCTGGTGATGGGGACGCCTAATTGGGAAATCAGGAACGGTGGCGTCCCCATTTGGACTTGCGGGAAGGAGCCAGGCTGAGTGGTTGCGAGTCCGCGGAGACAAACACGCAGGGCGGCGAAACTAATGTCGCGGGTGAGATTTGCCGATTAACAGGCTGATAACACTGGGCGAGTGACGCGCGGAGCAACTACGAAGAGTGCGCAGCAACTGTGAGTTAGCGTTACGAAAAAACCTCCGCGATCTCTGGCACGGCGAGTGCAATTGGATTTTCCGGGAGAACCGAATGCCCAGTACGGCAGCAGCGAAGGCGAAACGCGACGGCACTGGTCTCGCTGAGGCGCTGCAGTTTCATATGCGCTATACGGTGGGGAAACGGGCTGGAGAGGCCAATCCGCGGGACGTGTTTGAGGCGCTGGCGCATGCGGTGCGGCAACGTCTGATCGACGGCATGCACGCAACCGAACAGGCGTATCAGGCGCACCATGCCAAGCGCGTCATCTACTTGTCGGCGGAATTTCTGATTGGGCAATCGCTGCGCAACAACCTGTTCAATTTGCACCTGCTCACGGAGGCCGAGGCGGCAACGCAAGGGTACGGATTCAGCCTGGAGGAGATTGCCCATGCCGAGGGAGACGCCCCATTGGGCAATGGCGGATTGGGGCGGCTGGCGGCCTGTTTCATGGAATCGTTGGCAACGCTTGGAATGCCGGGCTATGGGTTTGGCATCAACTATCAGTTTGGGTTGTTCAAACAGGAAATCGAGAGCGGCTATCAAAAAGAAAAGCCGGAGCAATGGGTGAGCCGGGATTCGCCGTGGCTGATCGAGCGGGCGGACGAGATCTGCAACGTACCGCTCTATGGACGCATCGAGCATACCGAGGATCGGGATGGCAACTACAACCCGATGTGGGTGGATTGGCAGATCATCGTCGGAGTGCCGCACGATATTCCCATCGCGGGCTATGGCGGCAAGAGGGTGAACTACCTGCGGCTGTATTCGGCGCGAGCTTCGGACGAATTCGACATGCAGATTTTCAATGAAGGCGACTATCTGCGAGCGGTGGAGCGGAAGATTTCGATGGAGACGGTGTCGAAGGTTTTGTATCCCTCCGACAGCGCGGCGGCGGG
>JAYUJG010000207.1:0-2604 GCA_043765355.1 Acidobacteriaceae bacterium
ATGACGGCGGCGCACGATCCGCTGGCGATTGAACAGACGCTGCGCGTGTATGCGGAAGTTTGCAAGACCCTGAAGCAATGGCTGAGCGAAGCACGCCCCGAAGAACATTTGGAGGGGGAGATGATTCAGGCGGTATTCAAGGTTCGGTGAAGGCTCGATGAAACCAGGCGTACTTCTGATTCGGGCCGATGCTAGTCTCGCCATAGGAACCGGGCATGTCATGCGCTGCATGGCTCTGGCTCAGGCATGGCAGGATGCTGGCGGCACGGCCAGTCTTGCCGTGGCAGAGTTGCCGGATGCCCTAGCGCCGCGCGTGACAGCGGAAGGGGTTTCACTGATACGGGTTCGAGCAACTCCCGGCGGTCCCGAAGACGCTGGTGAAACCGTTGCTCAGGCGCGCCGAATTCGAGCCGATTGGATCGTGATCGATGGAGATCGTTTCAGTAGCGGTTTTTTGGACGCGGTTCGTGCCGCAGGCCTCCGAGTACTGCTAGTCGATGATTTCGCCGGTCGCGAGTCTTTTCCCGCCGATCTGATCGTGAACCCGAATCTCGACGATGATGAGGAATCGTATCGAAAACGAGGCGCTACTGCACGATTGTTGATGGGACCGTCTTATGTCTTGCTGCGCCGCGAGTTCAAGCAGGGAACCGAAAGAAAGGCGATTCCTGACACCGGCAACCGGATTCTTGTTACGCTTGGCGGAAGCGACCCCGAGAATCTGACGCCGAGAATCGCGGAAGCGCTGGCTGGCTGCCCGGGTCTTGAAGTTACGGTCGTCGCGGGAGCTGGCTACGAAGGGGCAGATGAGCTGCGAAGGCGGGACACGAGCAATCTTAGAGTTGTATTCAACGCGCCAAACATGGCAAAGCTCATGAAGGACTCCGATCAGGCCGTCATTGCCGCGGGTGGCACGCTCTGGGAGCTTCTTTCCATCGGGTGTCCGGTATTGAGCTATTCTAGGAATATTGTTCAGACTCGCGTCGTGCAGGCTTTGTCGCAACGCGGGATAGTAGCGGACATGGGCGAGACTTGCCATTTTGCCTCGGAGAAGCTGGTTGCTTCGGTGAAGGAATTTGTAGATTCGCACGCGATGCGTGAGCGCATGACCAACCTCGGGCGCACACTCGTCGATGGCCTGGGAGCCGCACGCGTTGTCGAAGCGATCCAGACATTGGGAGTGCAATGATTGTCAGCATGTTTCCCATCGCAGCTTCGGAGCAGGGCGAGTTTGAGTCCATGGCTATCAAGCATTTTTCCGATCTGAACGGTTCTTTTGTGCCGCAAGAGGACTGGAAAGAGCACTATTTCGCAAACATCATGGCGAACCCGCAGTACTTTCTTCGCTGGATTATTTGCGATGAGAAGCGGGCCGGATTTATTCTCTTGGGGATCGAGAAGCATCGCTTTCTTCCCCGGACGACGGGTGCCATTTATGACCTCTACGTCAGCCCTGAATTTCGCGGGCGTGGTGTCGCCCAAGTTTGTGGCGAAGCAGCGATTCGGGAGCTGTGGACACACTCTCCGTCGAAAATACAAATCGAACTCGCCAATGGCCAGTCGTCGTGGGCTGCGTTTTGGAAGTCCCTGGGATTTCAGAAGGCGACGGAACGGTTTGTGCTGGGGCGCGAAAAGTGAAGATCGCAATCGCGCAGCCGACATATCTGCCATGGCTCGGCTACTTCGATCTGCTCGACCAGGTAGATAAGTTCGTGCTTCTCGATACAGTCCAGTTTGAGAAGCAGTCATGGCAGCAACGAAACCGGATCAAGACGCCAACGGGTTTGCTATGGCTCACCGTGCCTGTAGCGTTCCGGGGGCGGCTCGGCCAGCGCATCGTGGACGTGGAGATTCGGGAACCGGAATTCTGGCGTGATCACTTGCGCGCTGTGGAATTGAATTATCGCCGCGCTCCATTCTTCGACACGTACTATCCGGCATTCAGCGAACTATTGCAGTCGCAATCGTCGGACCTTCGTCTTACCGACCTGAACATAGGTCTGTTTCGTTGGTTGGCGCAGGCGTTGGGGATAAAAACTCCTCTTGTCCGGTCTTCAGAGCTTGCGGTGGAGGGCAAACGCACTCATCTGCTGGCGGAGATTTGTAGTTCGCTGGGGGCGAAGACCTATATCTCGCCGCTGGGGTCTGCCGATTATCTTTTAAACGACTTATCGATCTTGACCGACCGAAACGTGAATGTCGTCTTCCAGCACTACGAACATCCTTCCTACTCCCAGCTTTTTCCTCCATTTCTGGCGCACGCCAGCGTGCTCGACCTGCTGTTCAACGAGGGTGAAAACACGTTGCCAATCGTTCGGGGTGGCCGGCGCACGCCTTTTCTTCCTGCAGAAGTTACGCAGCGTCTGAACGAAAAGGTGGTTTCTTGATAGAAGGCAGCATTCGCATCGGCGACCGCGTTATTGGACCTGGTGTACCCACCTACGTGATTGCCGAGCTTTCCGCCAATCACAACCAGAAGTTCGATCACGCGGTCCGGATTCTTCGCGCCGCCAAAGACGCCGGCGCGGATGCGGTCAAGCTCCAGACCTATACTGCGGATACGATCACCCTGCGCAGCGACAAAGAATGTTTCCGGATTGCGGG
>JAYUJG010000208.1:0-4980 GCA_043765355.1 Acidobacteriaceae bacterium
GCGACCGGCCATTTTCGCGACGGAATTCTGCTCGCTCCAGTCACCGCAAAATTAATGGCCAGCCTGATCACCGGTCGGCAACCGCAAATCGATCTCGCAAAATTTTCGCCGAACCGCTTTACCAATTGAGTGAAGTCGGTATACTGATGTGTTTGCCGCAATCATCCCGCATCCGGCCCCAGCGCCCGCGAGGTTTATAGACCATGGCTTCTTCCGCAGTCGATTTTGCCCGCAATCATCAACCGCGATTTCTCGACGAATTGAAGACTCTTCTCCGCATCCCCAGCATCAGCACTCTCGATGAACACAAAGGCGACGTGCAGAAGGCTGCGGAATTCGTAGCCGCTGAACTGCGCCGCATCGGCATGAACAACGTCGAAATCATCCCCACCAAGGGCCATCCCCTGCTCTACGCCGACTGGCTCCACGCTCCCGGCAAGCCCACAGTTTTGATGTATGCCCATTTCGACGTGCAGCCAGCCGAGCCTCTCGACGAATGGCAGACGCCACCCTTCGAACCAACCGAGCGCAACAACAACATCTACGCTCGCGGCGCCGTCGACGACAAAGGCCAGCTCTGGATGGAAGTCAAAGCGCTCGAGTCCCTGATGCAAGCCCACGGCGGCAAGCTGCCCATCAACGTCAAAGTGATTTTCGAAGGCGAAGAAGAAGTCGGAGGCGAATCGATTGCCGCCTATGTCCGCAAAGAAAAAACAAAATTAAAAGCCGATTTCGCCCTGGTCTGCGACACCGAATTATTCGCCCCGAACCTCCCCACTCTTTGCGTCGGCCTCCGCGGCCTGATCTACACCGAGATCGAAGCCGTCGGAGCCAAGACCGATCTGCACTCCGGCATGTACGGTGGCGCGGCCCCGAATCCGCTATTCGCGCTGATAGAAATCATCGGCAAGCTGAAAGATTCCAAAGGCAAGATTCTGATCCCCGGCTTCTACAAAGGCGTAAAAACACCCAGCAAAGACGAACTAAAAGCCTGGAAGCGCCTGCCCTTCAACGAAGAGCACTATCGCAAAACAGAAGTAGGCTCAAAGGTCCTGACCGGCGAGCCAGGATATTCCGTGCTCTACCGAACCTGGGCGCGTCCGACGCTTGAAGTCCACGGCATACCCGGCGGATTCGTCGCGCCCGGAGCAAAAACGGTGATTCCGGCAAGAGCCTCGGCCAAAGTTTCCATGCGCCTGGTCCCCAATCAGGATCCCACCGACGTCCTGAAGCGCTACACCGCGTTCGTCGCGAAACTCACGCCCAAGGGCATCACAACAAAAATCAAAGTGCACAGCAAGGGCCCCGCCTGCGTAGTCGGCACCGACAACCGCTTCATCAAAGCCGCCACCGAAGCGCTGCGCGACACGTTCCAAAAAGAAACCGTTTTCATCCGCTCGGGCGGATCGATTCCCATCGTCACCGATTTTCAGGATGTCCTGAAAATTCCGTCGGTCATGATGGGCTTTGGGCTCCCTGACGACAACCTACACGCGCCGAACGAGAAATTCCACATCCCGAATTTCCATCACGGGATTGAAACGATCTGTCTATTCTTCGAGAAGCTTGGGTAAAACCGTCCGGTGGCACGATCGCGCCAGGAAAGAATTCCCCTGTGTTCCTCCGGCGCCTTTCGTCGTTACCGCTCCTTTGTCACAATGCTAAAATAGCCTTGTGAAGACTCAGCGAAGGTTCACTGTTGTCATCGAACGCGATGAAGACGGCTATTATGTCGCCACCGTTCCGGCGTTGCGCGGCTGCCACACTCAGGCGAAAAACCTCGACACGCTCATGAAGCGGGTTCGGGAAGTTGTTGAACTTTGCCTCGAGGATAGTCGCATCACGCCTTCTCTTGAACTGGTCGGTATTCAGCAGATCTCGGTATGACACGCCTCCCGCGATTGAAGGGCCAAGGAACTGGTCCGTCTCCTCGAAAAAATTGGATTTGAGGTCGTACGCACTCGGGGCAGCCATTTATTTCTTAGGAACGCTGACGGAAGGGTGACAACTGTGCCGGTGCACGCGGGCGAGACGCTGGGTCCCGGCCTGTTGCGTTCGATTCTTCGAGACGTCGAGTTATCAGTAGAGGAGATCCTTCGAAATCGATGAATTGATTCTCTTGCCGAACCACCGGAAGTCAACCGCCGCGCTCCGCCGCATCCCACCCGCCACCCGCCAATCCCCCGCCTTAAGGTAAAATAATAATTCGAGGACAAAGACCATGCGTACACGGATCCTAGCGTCGGCAGCGCTGTTTTTGATGGTCACCATGGTGTCCGCACCATGGCTTCAGTCCGAGTCCGATCAGGGAGTCCCTCATTTCAACTCCGCTCCTCCTTCGGCAGGTAGCGAACTTCCCCCGATCCTGACCAAGGATCAGCTCTGGGGCGACAACGCGCAGTTCCCGTATCAGACGCACGCCTACGAACTAGCCTCGAGAATTCCAAAAGTGATCTACCAGCAGCCCTGCTATTGCTACTGCGACCGCGGTATGGGCCACAACAGCCTGCACAGCTGCTTCTCCGGCACGCACGGCGCCAAATGCGGCACCTGCCTCAAGGAACTCTATTACACTTACACTATGAACAAGCAGGGCAAGACCGCCCGCCAGATTCGCGCCGGCATCGTCAGCGGCGAATGGAAGTCCATCGATCTGGCAACGGCGGCCAGCATCAACTAATGGCAAGCTCGCAACATTGCATTTCGATTCTGAACTAAATTCTGAAACTAAATTCTGAACTAGAGGCGGTTTGATGGCACTCAAGGTAGCCCCCAAGAGACTCGCGACTGAAGATCCACGACACACACAAGCGGTGCAGAGCTACGAATCCGGCCTGCGCGCCCTGCAGGAACACAAGTTCGAAAAAGCCAAAGGCCATCTGCAAAAGGTGCTGGCCGGACCCAACAAGTCGCTCGTCGACCGCGCCCAGGTCCACATCCTCACCTGCGAGAAGCATCTCGACTCCCCAACTCTGCAATTCAAAACCACCGAAGAGCATTACGACTACGCCGTCTCCCTGATCAACGCCGGTGACTACGTAGCGGCGCGCGAGCATCTCGACAAGCTCCTGAAGCAGCATCCCAAGTCGGAGTACGTTCTCTATGGCCTGGCGGCGCTGCATTGCCTCACCGGCCATGTCGAAGAGTCGCTCAAAACGCTCGACGAGGCCATTCAAGCCAGGCCCTCTCTTCGTTTCCAGGCGCGCAACGACAGCGACTTCCAGAATCTCGTCGAAGATCCTCGCTTCACCGAACTGCTCTATCCCGATCCGGGCAGCGGAGAATCCGTACCGATCGAAGCAGAAGCCAGCGCGTATTAGGACGCGCTCGCCACCAGCACTAATTTCGATTGGGACAGTGAGATATGGGTCTTGATCATTGAGTCAGCAAGGTATTTGAAATGCCTCAATGATTCAATCACTCACTGACTCAATATTATTCGTTATGCTCCCCCAGGTGCGCACACACTCCTCCGATCCCGTTAAGGCTGGCCCCGAGCTGCGCGTCGTCGCAATCGGCGGCGGCACCGGCCTCTCCACTCTGCTGAAGGGTCTGAAGCGCTACGTCATGGCGCCCTCGCTCGCCCCGTCCGATCAGCCCATCATTCGCGAATTGTCCGGCATCGTCACCGTCAGTGACGATGGCGGATCCAGCGGCCGCCTCCGCAAAGAGTTCAACATGCTTCCCCCCGGCGACGTCCGCAACTGCATCGTCGCCCTTTCCGAAGACGAAGCCCTGCTCTCGCGCCTGTTCCAGCACCGCTTCCAAAAAGGTTCCGGCCTTGAAGGCCACAGCTTCGGAAATCTCTTCCTCGCCGCCCTCACCTCCATCACCGGAGACTTCGCCGAAGCCATCCGCCTTTCCTCAGAAATCCTCCTCACCCGCGGCCACATTTATCCGGCAACAATGACCAGCGTCGAACTCGAAGCCTTGCTCGAAGACGGCAACCGCGTCCGCGGCGAAACCAAGATCACCGCAAGCAAAGGCAGGCTTCGCGAACTTACGCTTGTCCCCCCGGACGTGGAACCACTCCCGCAAACCCTGAAAGCCATCGCCACCGCCGACCTGATCACCATCGGCCCCGGCTCCCTTTTCACTAGCCTGATTCCGAACTTACTGGTGCACGGAATTCCCGAGGCGATTGCGGAATCGCCGGCCATCAAGGTATTCGTTTGCAACCTAATGACCCAGGTAAATGAAAGTTTAAGTTTAAGTGCAGCCGACCACATCCGCGCCCTCAACAAACACGCCGGAGTCCAGCTCTTCGACTACGCCCTGATCAATCGCAAGGAAGCATCGCCCGAGATGAAAGCCAAATACGCGCTCGAAGGCGCCTCCCAAATCGTGGTCGATCTGGAAGCCATCGAAGCAATCGGCGTCTGCCCGGTGATGGGAGACTACCTCGAAGAAGGAGAAGTAGCCCGCCACGCCACCGATCGAGTCGCCCACGACCTGATGGCCCTGATGGCGCAAGCCCCGGGTCGGCAGACAATCCGCAGCTAGCTCGCGTAGCTGACATTTAAAGATCAGCCGTGCCTTTGCACGCGTAGGGGACCCTCGTTCGCGTTATATTGGCTAAGCATGCCAAGAACCCCAGGTAAAAATCCGAAATCGGCCCCGACTCCCCCTCCCCGCATCGCCATCGCTATCATGGCGGCCGGCAAAGGTACTCGCCTCAAATCAAGACATCCCAAGGTCCTCCACGAAATCGGAGGCAAGCCCATCCTCGCCCATGTCATCGCCACGGCGGCAAAAGTAGTCCCCGCCCGCGACATATTTGTAATCATCGGCCACGAAGCCGACCGCGTGCGCGCCGCCGTTGCCCACACCGGCGTTAACTTCGTCGTGCAAGCTGAACAGCGCGGCACCGGACACGCCCTCATGGTTGCCCGCGAAGCCCTCTTCGGAAAAACCACGAAATACGACCAAATCATCGTCCTCTCCGGCGATGCTCCGCTCATTACCGCAGACACCATACGA
>JAYUJG010000209.1:0-21704 GCA_043765355.1 Acidobacteriaceae bacterium
ATCGAGCGCGCCCTTTCGACTGAACCAGAAGACCTGTCCGCCGGTGCGTTTCGACAACTCCGCCGTCGCCGGATCATCCGTGTTCAGAACGGTGAAGTCCTCGGCGCGCTGATTCTCGAAGATGCGCGCTTTCGCAGCGACGTAATTTTCAAACGTCTTGTGGCGGTCGAGATGATCGGGCGTGATATTCAGAATCACCGCGATCCGGGGACGGAATTCCGCAATCGTCTCCAGCTGAAAACTCGACACTTCAAGCACCGTCCAGGTCGCGGGCCCGGCCTGATCCACAAATGTGATGGCCGGCGTGCCGATATTGCCGCCCACGAGGACCGGAAACTTTCCAGCGGCAATGATCTCTCCAGCCAAAGAAGTTGTCGTTGTTTTTCCATTGGCGCCGGTGATGGCCACGATCTGCCCGGGCAGAAACTGGGCGGCGAGCTCAATTTCGCCAATCACCGTCTCACCAAGGCTGCGCGCCTGCACCAGTTGCGGAGCATCGGCGGGAACACCCGGGCTGACGACGATCAGGTCTTGTCCGCGAAATGTACGATCACCGTGGCCGCCGGTTTCGATCGTGATCCCGTGCTCCAGCAGCAACAGAATTTCGTTGCGCAGTTCGGCCTCGGGCTTAGAATCGGACACCGTCACGCGAGCGCCACGCGACTTCATAAACAGCGCGGACGCCACGCCAGACTTGCCCAGCCCGACGACCAGCACGCGTTTGTCTTTCAAGTCCATTTCAAGTCCACGGAGATTATTCCAGCGGCAGAATTACGAACCTACCACGGAGGCACGGAGCCACGGAGAAAAGCAATCGCGAAACAGAAGTGCTATCTCGGTGAAATTAAAGACCCGCTTTTCTCCGTGCCTCCGTGGTGGATTTGTTATCTCAGCTTCAACGTAGTCAATGCAAACAACGCAAACACCAGCGATGCAATCCAGAAACGCACGATCACCTTCGACTCAGACCAGCCCAGCAATTCGAAGTGATGGTGAATCGGTGCCATCTTGAAAATACGCTTCTTTCGCAACTTGTAGGAGCCGACTTGCAGAATCACCGAGAGCGCTTCGATCACAAAAATTCCGCCGATGAACGGCAGCAACAGTTCCTGCTTAATCATGACGGCAACCGTCCCGATCGCGCCGCCCAGCGCCAGCGAACCGACGTCTCCCATGAACACTTCCGCCGGGTGGGCGTTGTACCAAAGAAATCCGATCGACGACCCAACCATGGCTCCGCAAAAAATCGTCAGCTCGCCAATCTGCGGCATGCGCTGCAATTCAAGATACGTCGCAAACGTGGCGTGGCCGCTGAGGTAGGTAAGAACCGCAAGCGCCCCGGCCGCAATCACCGTGCAGCCGATCGCAAGCCCATCGAGACCGTCGGTAAGATTCACGGCGTTGCTCGATCCGACAATTACGATCACCACGAAAAACACAAACGGCAGGAACGCGAGCGGCCACAGTTGCGGATGAACCGCCCATCGCTGGATCACGAGATCGGGATGAAACTGCTTGAAGAATGGAACCACCAGACGAGTTGAATATTCTCCGCGATGCTGTAAAGCGATCAGAGCAATGGCGATCACGATGCTGGCCAGTATCTGATAGCCCAACTTGGCGCGGGCGGTGAGTCCGAGATTGCGGCGGTGCACAACTTTAAGGTAATCGTCGGTGAATCCAATCGCTCCAAACGCCAGCGTCGAAAACACGGCAATCCATACGAACGGATTTCCCAAGTCCGCCCAGAGCAACGTCGGCACCAGAATCGCGATGGCGATCAGCAATCCGCCCATGGTCGGAGTGCCCGCCTTTTTCTGATGTGCCTGCGGGCCCTCTTCGCGGATGTACTGCCCAATTTGAAAATCGCGCAACCGCCGAATCACGATCGGCCCAACGATCAGGCCGGTGAAAAGCGCGGTGAGGCTGGCGAAGGCGGTACGGAAAGTCAGGTAGCGAAAAATACGGAATGGCGGAAAGTAGTGGTAGAGCTTCAGGTAGAGCAGCCAGTAGAGCAAACTTCGTCCTCTTTTCCGACGCAACGGTCTGCTATGAAACTACGACAGTAATTCGATAATGTTCTTAAGCCGCTCTTTCCGAAAAAACTTGATCCGCTCGACCGCAAATCCTTTACCTTTGCCTTGAGTGTTGTAGCGAGGGATTCTGCCATATTTATCCTTGAACGTCGGCAACAGGTCGCGCTCCAAAATCTCCCACATCTTCACGCTTTGCCTTCCGCGGAATGTCAGAGGGTGAACGTCAACTTGGCGAAATCCCGGCAGAAACCCGAATGCTTCCCTGGCAATCCCCGCAGCCGAAGCAACGGGACGCCTGTTGCCTCGTTTGGTCTCACCAATGTAGACGATACGTGATCGACCCTTCGGATACTTGCTCTTCCTGTCCGCCCGGATCACGTAAACAATGTGTTTTGACCAATACTTGCTTCGAAATATGCTCATAGCCGGCCGAACCGGATCGAATCTGATCGTCATTTTACGGGTACTCATCGCCATGCCTCCTTATCGTCACTCCGAACGACGGCCCTTCCACATCTCTAAAGCTTTCTCCAGTTTCACGCCGCGCGACGCTTTCAGTAATACGACGTCCCCGTCGCGAGTCTCGCGCGCCAGCCACTCGCCCGCTTCTTCCGGCGTCGCGACGAATTCCGCTTTCATCCCATCATCGCCAGCGGCTTCCACCATCGGCTTCGATAAGCCGCGCACACCAAGCAAAAAGTCGACTTTACTTTTTGCAATGTAACGCCCGCACTCGCGATGCAATTGCTCGCCCGTGGTGCCGAGTTCCAACATTTCGCCCGCGACCACAATCCGGCGGCGCGCTGGCAGCGCGGCCAGCGTATCCACCGCCGCCATCAACGCCTTCGGACTAGAATTGTAGCAATCGTAGAGCACCGTGATGTTACCCAGTTGGACGACCTGTCCGCGTTTATCAGCTGGCTCAAGCGAGGGCAGCGCGGCCGCAATTTCAGACGGCGTAATCCCATGCTCCAGCACAACCGCGGCTGCGGCCAACACGTTATAAACATTGTGCGCGCCGAGCAGCGGGATCTGCACCAACTGCCGTACCTCGTGAGTGACCAAATCAAAGCTTGTGCCTGCTGTTCCGAGCGCCTCGATATTTTCTGCGATCACGTCCGCCGGAAGAGATCCTGCCTTTTTCAGGCCAAACATTACAACTTTTCCCTTAAAGTCGCGACCGAACTGGCAGACATATTCATCGTCGCCATTCAGCACGGCCGTGCCGCCATGGGGAAGCGCCTCGATCAATTCGTATTTCGCGCGCCCGACTCCCGCGATGGAGTCGAAGCTCTCCAGATGCACGGGAGCAACATTGGTGATCACGGCCTGGTTCGGCAATGCGATGCGGGCCAGCGCGGCGATCTCGCCCGCGTGCGACATTCCCATCTCGACTACGGCAAGATCATATTCCGGCTCAAGCGTGAGCAGCCCGAGCGGCAGACCAAAATGATTGTTGAAATTTCCCTTGGTGCGATGCACGCGATACTTGGTCGCGAGCAAGTGCGCCATCGCTTCTTTGGTGGTGGTCTTGCCCATCGAGCCGGTCACGCCGATGGCCGTCTTGCCCCAGATTTTTCTTACTGCGGTGGCTAGAGTCTGGAGCGCGACCAGTGTGTCATCGACTGCAAGCAGGCGCAAGGCGCTGGGATACCCTGCCAGTTGCCCCTTTTGCACCACGGCCGCAATCGCTCCCCGGCTCAGCGCCTGCTCCACGAAGTTGTGTCCGTCGAGCCGTTCGCCCTTCACCGCAAAAAAAAGCTCACCGGGCTGCACCGTGCGAGAGTCGATGGAGTATCCCTGCGCCATCGCGCTCCGATCGGGTTGATTCGTCGCGGGCGGACTGGTTGCGGAAATAAAATCGGCGATGCGCGATAGAGAAAGCTTCATGCCGTCGGCCCCGCGCCACCCGCCTTCGCGGCGCTTTTACAGTCGTAACCGAGGCCCCTCAGGTTCTCACGCGCCACCTCCACATCGTCGAAGGGAATCGTACCGTCGCGTGTAACCTGCACTTTTTCGTGTCCCTTGCCAGCGAGCAGGACGATGTCTCCGGGTGCTGCCTGCCGCAAAGCGAACGCGATGGCTTTGCGGCGATCAGGCTCGATCGAATATTTTGTGCCGGACTTCTGGAGTCCGACCAACGCGTCGTTCATGATGGCGAGCGGGTCTTCGGAGCGAGGGTTGTCGGAAGTGAGCACCACGAAGTCGCTGCCCTTCCCCGCAGCCTCGCCCATCAGCGGCCTCTTGGTGCGATCGCGATCACCGCCGCATCCGAACAGCGTAGTGACCTTACCCTTCAGTCCCGCGCGCGCCACAAAATCGCGGGCCAGCGCGGTGAGATTGCGCAGCGCGTCATCGGTGTGCGCATAGTCGACGACCACCGTAAACGGCTGGCCGCAATCGACGCGCTCAAAGCGGCCGGGGACGCAGGTCAGCGCAAAAATTCCCTTTGCGATCGCCTCGATCGAACAATCCCGCGCATACCCAGCTGCAGAAGCAGCCAGCACGTTATAGACATTCACGTTGCCGATCAGCGGAGACCACATCGCAATTTTTCCCGACGGCGTGACCATTTGAAAACGCGTGCCCAGTGGCGTGATCTCCACAGACTCGGCATGAAAATCACCCGACGCCAGACCGTAAGACAACGCCACGGCGCTCTTCTTCTTTGAAATCTTGATGAGTTCTCGGCCATACTCATCGTCAATATTGAGCACGGCTGCTCGCGGCGGTTCAGTCCCACAGCCTTCGAAAAGCGCTTGCTTGGCGCGGAAATACGCTTGCATCGTGCCGTGATAATCGAGATGGTCGCGCGTGAGATTGGTAAAGACGACGACATCGAACGGAATTCCGAAAACGCGCTGTTGTTCGAGCGCGTGCGACGAAACCTCCATCACAGCTTCGGTGACGGCCACTCCCAGGCCATCCGACATGAGCCGATTCAATTCGAGCGATTCCGGAGTAGTGTGCGGAGCGGGAAGAACTTTCCCCGCAACATGATATTCAATCGTTCCGACCAGCGCGGTCTTGCGTCCGGCGGCCTGCAAGATCGATTCAATCAAGAAAGCAGTCGTACTTTTGCCATTGGTTCCAGTGATTCCAGTATTCGCAATGCGCTCACCCGGACGTTTATAGAAATTTGCGCTCACCCGAGCCAGCGCGCGGCGACCGTGTACGACTTGCGCCCAAGCAACTGCGAGACGAGGCGTCTCAGCAGCCGAGTCGGTGATGATGGCAACCGCTCCGGCGGCGATGGCTTGATCGATGAACCGATTGCCGTCGCTGGTTTCGCCTTTCATGGCGACAAAAGCAGTTCCGGGACGCACCCGCCGGGAATCGTATTCCACTCCAGCAACGGCCGGGTTCCCGCTCTGGGAGAGGACTTCGGCGCCTTGTAGGAGTTGTTGGAATGTCATTGGAGTGATTATAAACAGCTGAATTTTCGCAACGGCGTTTTATCTTCCGAAGTGCACCATAATGTGCGATCCCGCCGCGACGTGCGCACCGGGTTGCGGCGACTGCTCTCGGGCTACGCCGCTGCCCATTGCGTCGAGGTCGAGTCCGGCATCCTGCGCTGCCTCGAGCGCCACGCGCAGGTTTTTGCCGAGAAACGATGGCACCTCGATCCCTCCTTCTTCTACATCGAGAATCACGGTTCCGCCGCCGGGCAATCTCTGCGCGTTTGAATTGTCAGATTGCGCAGGCGCCGAACCTTCAGCCGGCGGGGCCGCAGCTGTCGCCGCCGTTGTGCTCCGCGGCGCGCTCTGCGCCGGACGATCCGGTTGTTTCGTAGTCTGCGCCGCCTGCACGATCTGCGCGGCAATCGGACCAGACTTGGCCGCCGTTGGACTCGCTGGAGCCTCGCCAACCTCAGCCATATCGAGACTAGCTCCCAGGTGATCGGGCGAGCTTTCTTCCAAACTCGCCTCAGGCACGTCGCGACGCGCGAGCAATACCTGACGGCTCGCCGGCAGCTGAACATCATGCGCGACGTGCAAATATTCGAGCGCCTGCTGCGTGATTCGCTGGAACACCGGCGCCGAAACTTGCCCGCCCTGATGCAAGCCAACCGCGGAATCGAGAATCACCACGACCGCAATCTGTGGATCGTTGATCGGGGCGAATCCGGCGAACGACGCGACATATTTCGTCTTTGAGTAGCCGCCGGTTGCCGGATCGACCTTCTGAGCAGTCCCGGTCTTCCCCGCCGAACTGTAGCCTTCAAGCAGCGCTTTGCGTCCGGTGCCGTGCAACACAACACCCTGCAACATCTGGCGCATCTGGGCCGCCGTCAAAGACGATACGACCCGCGTGCCTTCGCCGGACTGGAATGCGATTGTTTGCAATGTGGTTTGGGGCGCGAGCGTACCCGCCACGATACGCGGAGGAACATGCACGCCGTCATTTGCAATCGTCGAAATCAGCGAGGCCAATTGCAACGCGGAAATGCCAATTTCCTGCCCCATGGAAATTGCGCCGATGGAAACTTTCGACCACCGGCTCACCGGCTTTGTCAGGCCCGCCGTTTCGCCCGGAAGCTCAATTCCCGTTCGCTGTCCGAATCCGAAGGCGCGAATATATTTGTAGAAGCGATCGTCGCCGAGCCGCAGTGCGACCTTGATCGCGCCCACGTCGCTCGACTCCGCCAGAATGTCGGCCACCGAAAGAACGCCGTGCGGCTTGCTGTCGCGGATGCGCATGCCATTGATCACGATCGATCCCATCTGGCAGTCGAACATTTCGTCGGGACGCGTGATTTTTTCTTCCAATCCGGCGGAAATCGTCACCATCTTGAAAGTCGAGCCGGGCTCGTAAATGTCGCTGACGGCGCGGTCTTTCAGGGCGTCGTTCTTAATTTCTTTCCTGATATTCGGATTGAATGTGGGCCGGTTCGTAAGCGCCAGAATCTCGCCGGTCCGAGGATTCTCCACGATCGCCGTACCGGCAATCGCGTGCGTTTCTTCCATCCCGCGCTCAAGTTCGTGTTCGGCGATGTATTGAATGTTTTGATCGATGGTGAGGACGACGCTGTTGCCAGCCTCCGGCTCTTTTTCAACGCTGGCAAACCAACGCTTGCGCGCGTCGACGGAAATCATCAGCTTGCCGGGCTTGCCCTGGAGTTGCTGATTGTATTGCCGCTCCAAGCCGCTCAGGCCCTGATCGTCGGTGCCCACGTAGCCCAACACTTGCGCCGCCAGTTCTCGTTTGGGATAAAAACGCTTGGGCTCCTTCTGGAAATGAATACCTTGCAGATTCAGCGCCCGGATGCGCTCGATGGCTTCGGCATCGGCCTTGCGCGCGACCCAGCAGAATTTGTGAGCCCGGCAATCCGCCAACACAACGCGCGGATCGTCCTTCGTGATGCGCGCAATAAGACTGATTGTATTCGGGAGGTCGGGAGCTTCCGAGGGCACAACAAAAGCTGAGTCCACCTGGATGGACATGGCCAGTTCGCGACCAGCGCGATCATAGATGACGCCACGCTTTGCGGAAAGATCGAAGCTGCGCTGCTGCTGATGCTGGGCGCGACGCTCGAAATCGCCGTAGCAAAATATTTGGAGATAGACGAGACGCAGGCAGATCGCCAGCAGCCACAGGCACAGCAGTCCAGACAAGACGTAGAGCCTGGTTCGCGCGCCGTTCGAAAAAGAGTTTGCGGCCATTTCAGCTCCCAGTTCTCAGTTCTCAGTTCTCAGTCAAAACAGGTTCGCTGAGAACTGAGAACTGGGAACTGAGAACTGTTTTATCGCGCGGCGACCAACGCCACCGGCGTCGCGCTGGCCATCACCGGCGCAGCCGCATCCGTGCTGGCATCCATGCGAAGCACCTGCCCGGGCTGCGGCGATTGCATGCCGAGTTTGCGCGCCATCATATCGATCCGCTCCGGATTGCGCAGCGACGCTTCTTCCAAACGCAGCGCACCGTTGATTTCGGCGAGACCGTCACGCTGCGATCGCAGCGTCTCGATCTTGTAGCCATACTCAATCGCACGGAAATGCTGCAGCGCATAACTCATGACGAGCAGGAACAGGCAGCACAGCGCGAATCCAAAGACCCTCATTTCGCGGGCGCGGCGCGGGTCCTCGACCTTCACCAAGCGCGAGTTGTCGATCGTCTTGCGGAAATAAATTTCCGGAGTCCCCAGCCAGCAGGACTTGCGCCGGATCGAAGGTGCTGCGAATTGGGTTGCCACGGCGCTCATGATTTATGCCACTCCAATAAATTTCGAATCGTACTCGGTATTGTCTTGCGTCGAGGCAAACCATGGCTCGACGGCTATGAGTTCGGCGAACAAAAGCTCTTCCGAGTGCGCCCTCTGTTCCGCGCGCTCCACGGTTGCCATCAAGTCTTCAATAAGAGTGCCGCTAAGTGTCATTTCGTGTTCCAGTTTTTCTTCGCCGGACGCGGCCTTGTTTTATTTTTTCTTGGCCGCTCCGGGAGAACTCCACCACAGAGTTTCGTTCTAAATTCTTTACCCGGCACGCCTTACTATCACCGCACCGGGAGCCCGGCAGTTTCTCCGGGGCAAACTCAAATTTCTGCCAGCAACCCCTCTGTTGCCGACGGGACGCCAGCGCTACAACCGCTCTGCGGCGCGCATCTTGGCGCTGCGCGATCGCGGATTGCGATCGATTTCTTCTTCGCCGGCGATCATTGGCTTTTTCGTCAGCACCTGATACCAGCCCTGCTTCGCACCTTCGCGAAGTGCATCCTTGACGATTCTGTCTTCGAGCGAATGAAAGCTGATCATCACCAACCTTCCGCCCGGCTTCAGCACCCGGGGCACCGCCTCCACGAGTGCCTTTAGATCGTCCAGTTCACGGTTTACGAATATTCGGAGAGCTTGAAAGGTTCTGGTCGCTGGATGAATCCGCTCATGTTTCGATTTCATTGACCGGGCCGCGGCTGATACGACTTCGACTAACTGCTTCGTAGTGCGTATCGGCCGCGACCGGACAATGGCTCTGGCGATTCTCCGCGACCTCCTTTCCTCACCGAATTCGTAAATCACATCGGCCAGCTCGCGCTCGTCGATGTGGTTTACCACTTGTTCGGCGGTCTCGCCGGACATCGGGTTCATCCGCATGTCCAGCGGTCCTTCCGCCTGAAAACTAAATCCCCGCGCCGGGTCGCCCAGTTGCAGGCTGCTCACGCCCAGGTCGGCAATTAAACCGTCGATGGTCGCTGGTCGCTGGTCGTTTGCAAGTTCCGCGAACGAACCATGCATCAGCGTCACGGTCGGCCAGTCTGGTCGACCAACGACTGGCGCAAGTTTCACCTGCGCCACTGCCAGCGCCGCCGGATCCTTATCGAAACCAATCAAATGTCCCGGTGCGCCGAGGCGTTTTGCGATTTCGTAACTGTGCCCGCCCAGCCCCACCGTGGCATCCAGATAAGTTCCGCCACGCTTTACGGCTAGAAAATCGATCGCTTCTTTTAAAAGAACCGGGACATGGCCAATCTCTCCATGCCCACCCCGCTCGGGGGTGTTTATCGAATCCGAATCTGAATCCGTTTCCACTGGTTGCACTGTTGCTAAATGCCCAACTCGTCGAGCGTCTTCGTGTCGTCATCCGTGAATGGCTCTTTAACTTCTTTGTCGAGCGCTTCCAGGTTCCGGACTTCCAGATACGTCAGATTGCCGAGCACGGCCACTTCCCCGCGAATCTGCGCCGCCTCGCGCAGAATCTGCGGAACCAGCAGGCGCCCCTGCCCGTCCATCTCTACGACCTGTCCGTAATAGTTCGTGCGCGTCAAAAATTTCTTTTTGGTCGGGTTGTAGGTCGAAAGAGCGGCCAATTTCTGCTCGATCCGCTCCCATTCCTCGAAGGGATACACTTGAGCAACCATCCCATCGACACTTGTGATGTAAAATTTTTGAGCGTATTTCTCGTCGATCACGCGCTTGAATTCCGCCGGGACTTTTAACCGTCCTTTTTCGTCGACGCGCGTTGGATGATTTCCGCGAAACATGCGTTTTGCTCGCTATTGGGGTCCGTTTATATGTGGCTGCTACCACAGCCACGAGCACGAGGGAGGTAGAAGCGGCGTCAAATGCAGTGGATTCGGGTACGTTGGGCTCGTTTTTGTCGGTGTCAGTCTCTAAAACCACTGGCGCCTCGAAAGTTAGCGTTGTGACCCACGACCTCTAATGTTTATTCCACTTTCAACCACTTTTGTCCACATCCTACGCTTAAATGGTTTGTTGTCAACAAGAAAATTTAAGGTTCAAACCCACCCAAGAGACTCAAGGCATGAAACACGAAATGTAGTGGTTAACCAGAAAGATGACCACTAGGGGTTGTGTTTAGAAAAATGGTTCACTGATCTGCGGAAATTGCGACTTTTCGCTTGCAGTTGCGCGGCCTAGCAAATCGCAGCCACTTTCCTACTTCTAAACGCGCAAATTTCCCTCAAATTATGTCGTGCCGTGTTGCTGCGCTGGAGTAAACTTGCCCCGCGATTTAAGCCGATACAAAACTGGGGGCACAATGAAGGTGAACACAGCTCGGGTGTGGATGGGAGGCATTGCTGGCGGCGTGGTATGGAGCGCATGGAGCTTTTTTGTCGGGATGCGACTGGCTCCGTTCTACGCAGCCATGCAGAAACAAGGACTGTTCCTGAAGGATTCGCGTTACCCGTTTTTCGCGCACTATTGGATTGGGCTGATCTTCGTAATGTCGATTCTGATCGCGCATCTCTACGCCTGGGCTCGCGCCACCGCCGGCCCGGGGCCAAAAACGGCGGTCAAGATCGGAATGCTGGTTGGATTCTGCGCGGGCGTACCGGGCAACTTCGCCCAGTCGGCATGGTCGCCAGTTCCGCGCATGTTGCCGCTGGGCTGGATGCTCGACCTCTGGATCGGTGCGATCCTGGCCGCCGCGGTAGCTGGGTTTGTCTACAAAGAGTAATTCCCCGTAGAGACGGGGCCAGCTCCGTCGAAGCGCAGCCTACCGCGAAGGCTCAACAAACACTGCGGTTCCGTAGGCCAGCACTTCCGTGGCGCCCTGCATCACTTCGGTGGCGTCGTAGCGAGCGCCGACGACGGCGTTGCCGCCGATTTCAGCCGCGTGCTGCAACATCAGGTCAAACGCTTCGCTGCGCGCCCGCTCGCACAGATTTGTCAGCAGCGTGATGTTGCCTCCGACCAGCGTCTGCAGACTCGCTCCGATGTTTCCGAAAATCGAGCGAGATCGCACCGTGATCCCGCGTACCACCCCAAGCGTACGCACCACTCGAAAACCATCAAGTTCAAACTGCGTGGTCACCATGTTGTGGGCGACCATTCGCCCTGTGTTTCCAGTTGCGGCGTAGTTGGCCATCGATCCTCCTTCGAAGATTGGTTGCTTTTGAAACACTTCATTCTAATCGAGCGCCGATCACAAACTCGTCGCTGCTCCGGTCGTATTCCACGCGCAACACATTCGGCTTGCAACAAACCTGGCAATCCTCAATGTACTGCTGCCGGCTGCCGGCGGATTCATCCACCGTAGTCTCGTTCCACTCTCCGCACCCGGCGCACGCATAACCGCTCACCATCCAGACATTGTAGAAGCAAGTAAAAGCACCTTCGCCTATGATCTTCCCTCTATATAATGTTTTCCTTTGCTTGGAGGCCTCATGGTATCGCGCCGCCGTTTCTTGCAAACCGGTTCACTAGCTGCTGGCGTCAGCGTAGGGCTGCCCACGCTGGCGCGAGCGGGTGACTCTCCACAGCAGGACGAAAAGCCTCTCCCGGTGGCCATCGCCGCCCTTAAGACGCGCCGCGAAGAGGCCAGTCCCATCACCGTGGAAGAGCGCACCGCCCGTCAGGAAAAAGCACGGCACCTGATGCGCGAGAACAATCTGTCCGCCGTACTCCTTGCCCAAGGCACCTCTCTCCGCTACTTCACCGGCATACGTTGGGAAGGCGGAGAGCGTCTTTTTGGCATGGTGCTGCCGGCCAAGGGCGAGGCTTTCTACGTTGTTCCCGCGTTTGAAGAAGGCCGCGCCCGCGAACAGATTGCGCGCGCGCCCGACGGCGGAAATCCGGACGTCCGCGTCTGGCAAGAGGATGAAAGCCCCTATGCTCGCGTCGCGCAAGGACTCAGCGACCGGGGCGTTGCCAGCGCCACCATCGGCGTCGAGGAGACGGCAAAGTTTGTCTTCTGCGACAGCATCAGAAAAGCCGCGCCCGGCACAACGTTTGTGAGCGCGACTCCAGTCACCGCCGGATGCCGCATGATCAAGAGCCCGCACGAAATCGACCTGATGCGACTCGCCGTAACGGTCACGCTCGCCGCCTATGAAGCAACCTATCGTTCGCTAAAAGTTGGCATGACCCAAAAAGATGCGGAAAATATGGTCGAAGCGGCGCACCGGCAACTCGGATTCGAGGGTGGCGCCGATGTGCAGGTCGGACAATTCTCCGCTTTTCCGCACGGATCGGTTCAGCCGCTGGATATTCGCGAAGGCACGATCGTGATGATGGACGGCGGCTGCGCCGTCGAAGGCTATCAGTCTGACATTACGCGCACGTTTGTGCTCGGCAAAGCGAGCGACAAAATGAAACAGGTATTCGACATAGTGCACCAAGCCCAAAGCGCCGCGCTCGCAGCCGCGAAGCCCGGAGTGGAAGCCGGTTCCGTAGACGCCGCCGCACGCAAGGTCATCGTCGACGCAGGCTACGGCCCCGACTACAAATATTTTGCGCATCGCCTGGGACACGGCATGGGCATGGACGGACACGAGTGGCCCTATCTGGTCCGCGGTAACGCGACGAAACTCCAGCCCGAGATGATGTTCAGCGATGAACCGGGAATTTATATTCGCGGAGAATTTGGCATCCGCCTCGAGGACGACATGCACATCACGGACGACGGAGCGGAGTTGACTACTCCTCAAAGCCTGTCGCTGGAAAATCCGTTTGGGAAAGGATAGGACTCGCAGCTACGGCTTCAGCGGGACGCTATAGTGCGACGAAAGAACCCGCCAGCTATTGCCGACTTTCACCCAAACATCGGTCAGGCGGTCGCGGTATTCGTAGGGCTTGCCATTGGTGCGTCCCGTCTCGTGGTACGCGCCGGTCACCACGGCGATCATGCCGCCGCGCACCCGTACTCGCAGATCGGACAGTTCGGCGACTTCCACTTTCGTGGCTGGGTCGGCACTGTGCGTGATGTAGCCGGCTTTGCTGTAGACATTGCCATCTTCGACCGTGATGACGAAGTCTTCGGTCAGAAGAGTCGAGAGGATATCGATATCTCGCTCCTTGTACGCCTCGGTCCATTTCTGTTCGAGCTTGCGAACCTGAGCTCCCGCGGCGTTAGCGTCCTGCGCGGCCACGGGAATCGTCAAGAAACAAAACAGGCAGATAGTCAGCTTCGATGCCATGCGGGTCAACATACGTCCATGGGATACCAAGCAGGGCTACGGTGACAAGTGCCTAATGTAACCAAGGCAAAGGCGATTCACAGAAACGCGGAAGGATCCCAAGCCGGACAGCCTTCGTTTCGCGCGGCCGACAACAAGACCTTGTCAGCACAAACGAACGCCGGTTTGTCAAGCAAATTCTTGGTTCCCGTGTTCCTACTCCACCACCCATTCCCGCGCCCGCCGCAACAGCGAGGCCGGTGCCTCCGCGTCCAGTAACACCAACCCGTCCTGATACTGGCGAGAATAGATGCGGGCGCCAGCCTGTAGTTGGGCCAGCAGCTTGCCTTCCTTTTGCGGAATGCGGAGGTGGGCGCGCCGGGGCCGGTCTTCGTCGAGCAGGGCGTCGACGCGCTCCAGCAGCGCGCCGATGCCGATTCCTTTGGCAGCGGAGACATGGATCGCTTGATCGCCATCGCGCAGCAACTCGCGCTGCCTGGGCAGCAGGAGATCGATTTTATTCATCACCCGCAACCGCGGCTTTTTGTCGGCTTCGAGTTCCTTCAGTACACTTTCGACCTGCGCATCCTGCTCGGCCGACACCGGGCTGCTGCAGTCGGAAACCTGCATGATGAGCGTGGCGCGCTGCACTTCTTCCAGCGTGGCGCGGAACGCCGTAACCAGCGTATGGGGCAAATGCCGGATGAAGCCCACCGTGTCGGAAAAAAGAATTTTTCGCTTTGAGGGCAACTCCGCGCCCCGAATGGTCGGATCGAGGGTCGCGAACATGCGCGCCGACTCCAACACTTTCGACTTGGTAAGGACGTTGAATAACGTCGACTTCCCCGCGTTCGTATAGCCGACCAGAGCCACCAGCGCTACGGGCACGGATTCGCGCCGTTGCCGCTGCTGTGCGCGAATGCGCCGCACGTTTTCAATCTGCTGCTTGACGTGACGCACGCGCCGGTAAATTTTCCGGCGGTCGGTCTCCAGCTGCGTTTCGCCAGGTCCGCGAGTTCCGATGCCGCCGCCCAATTGCGACATTTCAATGCCGCGTCCCGCCAATCGGGGCAGCATATATTCGAGCTGCGCCAGTTCGACTTGTAGCTGACCTTCACGGGTGCGAGCGTGGCGCGCGAAGATATCGAGGATCAGCTGCGTGCGATCAATCACGCGGGTATTGAGGACTCTCTCAATATTGCGCTGCTGTGAAGGCGAAAGGTCGTGATCGAACAGAATCACGTCGGCGGAAACCGAAGCCGACGCACCCGCAATTTCCTCGAGCTTGCCTTTGCCGATCAGGGTGGCGGGATCGGGCCGGTCGCGGCGCTGGCTGAATTCGCCCACGATCTCAGCGCCTGCGCTGGTCGCGAGTGTTCGCAGTTCGTCGAGCGACTCCTCAGAACTGAAATCTGGCGAATCACCCGGCCGGGAAGTCGGCGCCAACGAAGAAGAAGAAGAAGAAACACTAGCCACGCTGGCCGCGTGATCGCGAGCCGCCCGCGCCCCCGCAGTCATACTTGCCACGTTTTTCTTCCCCGCGTGGCCCGCGCGGCCGCGCGTGCGAAACTCCACCCCCACCAGGAACGCGCGTTCCTGCTGCTCCGATGGATTCAGCACCGCCTTGGGCTCTTTCCGCGAACTGCCGCGGCTGCTCAGTCTGGAGTCATCTCGGCGCAAGCAAACTCAATTCTATCCTTCTGTGCCGGAAGCGGGACTTGGGATCGCCGCCTCCGCATGGGACGCCACCGCCGTTGGTCTTGCATCGCCGTGGCTGTGGGCTCCGCGCGCGATCACGACCGTCGAAATCGCATGCTTGAAAATGAGTTGCTCCTGGTTACTGGTTTCCAGAACCACCGAGTACTTGTCGAATGATCGGATACGGCCCGTCAGCTTCACGCCGCTGACCAGGTAGATCGTGATGTTGTGCCGTTCCTTTCGTGCCGTGTTGAGGAAGGAATCTTGAATATTCTGTTGTGCCGGCTTGGCTTCCATTTGCCGATCTCCTTGTTTCGAGTGCGATGCTGCGCCATCAGCTCTTGGAAGGCAATTGGCTGCAGCTCGCTTTCTATCGGCTCCTACAATACGGCCTGCGCTCGCGCTTTTCAACTTCCGCACAAATAATATTTTCCCGGGGCGGTCCACTCACCCGCCGCGCCCCACGGCCCATTCCCCCCGTCTTGAAATCGACCGGGTTTCATTTCCCTCCCGAGACATCTACAATCGTCAGTCCGGAACAGAGTTACAGAACAGGAGTCTCGCCGTGACCGACATCAACATCCCCACCGATTTCCAGATCAACCTTCTGATGCTGTTTCGATGGTTGCATTTCGTAGGCGGCATCACCTGGCTCGGCCTGTTGTATTTCTTTAATCTGGTTAACGTTCCCTTCATGAAAGGACTCGATCCCGCCACGAAAGGCAAGGTGCTGCCCAGCCTGATGACCCGCGCGCTGTGGTGGTTTCGCTGGGGGTCGGTACTGACTGTGTTGATGGGCCTGGCATATTGGGGCAGCATCGTCGCTTCCGACGCAAAAAACGGTGGCGGATCTTCCGGCCTGCCCATGGGAACTTTCTTTGCCATCTGGACCGTCGCCTGGGCTCTGATGTACGCCTGCCTGATCCCGGGTAAAGGCACGCTCGACAACGGGCCTGTCCTGGCCGTGATTTACTCCGTCATCGTGATTGCGGCCTCCGGCCTATTCTTGCGCCTCAACAATCACGGATGGGAGAGCAATCGCCTGCTCGCCATCGGCATTGGCGGCGGCATGGGCTGGATGATGATGCTCAACGTCTGGGGAGTCATCTGGCGCGCCCAAAAGAAAATTATCAATTGGACCACCGACAACGCAGCCAACGGCACACCAATGCCCGACAAAGCGAAATATCTCGCGCGTCAAGCTTTCCTAACCTCGCGCGCCAACTTCGTGCTGTCGTTCCCGCTGCTGTTCTTGATGGGCGCGGCGAGTCACTATCCGATGTTTGGGAGGTAGCCGCTACAATCGACTTTCGTATGCGCGAGCTATTGGATTCAATTGCGGAATGGTCTGGCACCAGAGAAGACTGGCGTCCCGTCTCTCGCTGGGCCGTCCTGGCGTGGCTCGTGTTTTACGTTCTTTTCATGATCTATGCCGTCAAAAGCCATGGCGGCTACTTGTTTATCGACTCCGCCAACCTCGTCGTCCACGAAGGCGGCCACTTGCTCTTCGGGTGGTTCGGCGCAACGCTCGGCCTGTGGGGAGGAACCATCCTGCAGTGGCTGGCCCCGCTGCTGCTGGCCGCCTATTTCTTCTGCGAGCGTCAACCTGCGGCGTTTGTATTCTGCATATTTTTCTTTTTTGAGAACTGGCTCTACACCGCGACCTACATGGCCGACGCGCGCGCGATGGTTCTGCCTCTCGTCACCACCGGAGACTCCGACTACATCGAGCACGATTGGAACACGATCTTCACCAGCCTCGGACTTCTGGCCTATGACACCAGGATTGCAGCCGCAGTTCGTTTCGTGGGATGGTGCGGAATGCTGGGGAGCGTAGCGTGGCTCGCCGCGCGCCTAAAAACAAATAACTCTTAGCGCCGGGCAACAACTCGCCACGCGTACAGAACCACGTAGACCCGGACGCCCTCGTCCGGGCAGGCAAACGCAGCTTGCCGGTTTTTGCGGTAGCCGCACAATCGGTGAGTCCCGTCAGGCTCAGCCCTGCGGCACGACCGCCTTCGCCGCCAGCGTCCAAGGTTTGCCGTCGAAGTGCGCAGGCAGCGCGAGCCCAAACAGCTTCAGGATTGTCGGCGCTACATCCACAATCGCGGGCTTCTCCTCGATAAACTTGTGGCTGGAAAATAAAACTCCCGGCACCAGTCGCGGATCAATACAGTGATCGCCACTCCACGCCTTCGTGTTGTCTTCGAATATCTGCCCAGTGACTTTTCCCATCACCGAATCCCACGATGCGCGATACCCCGCTCCGTAGCCAACAATCAGGTCGGGCGAATTTTCCGTGTACGGCCCATGATAAACATTGTCCGCAATGAACACGCCGGTGATCCCGATCGTGCCGGAATTCGGATCCACCAGCCCGTTCAGCCCCGCCTGCAATTCAGACTTCAACGCCGCAGCTTCAGATGGATCGACGATTCCCTGCTTCTCGCGGCCCTTGATATTCAGATAGAGTCCGTTGAGGCCCATGGTGTAGGCGCGGGTCTTTGACCAATCGACATCTTCAAACCAGTCGCCGCTCTCGGTCTTGCCGTCTTTCAGGGTGAGATATCCGTTCTGATGCAGCCACGCGTTCAGATTCATGCAGCGCGCAAACGACTTGAATCCATGATCGGAGATCACCATCAAGAGCGTGTCGTCGTCAATCTCCTCCATCACGCGTCCGATCAGCTTGTCCATGCGCTGGTACAAATCCTGAATCACCTGCGGATGCTCGCTGTGCGGCACATCGCGCGCCGCCGGATGATCTTCATCCAAATAGCGCCAGAACATGTGCTGAATGCGGTCCGTCGTATCGAAAACACAGGTACAAAGACCTTGTTTGGTTTTATCCAACGCATCGAATAACATGCGCTCGCGGTCTTCGTGATTGCCATAAGCCTGCGCCAGGAAGGCGTCGTCATCGAGCACATGTTCGTTGAGCGCCCACGTATCTTCGGCAAGGCCAAGCGTTGCATACGGCCCGAAAAGCTTCGCCAAATAAATCGAGTATGTCACCGGGTGCGAGATCGGCAGGTCGGGATGCCCCGGATCGATATTCACCGGCGTGACATAGACTTCGACCTCTGGCAAAAGCTCTTTGAGATAGAAGCGGCAGATGCCATGCGCGGTAAAGCCCATGCCCGCCTTGAATTCAGCGGTGATCCATTCGGAATACTCGCCGACTTTCAATGTGAATTTTTCCGATCCCACGACGAATCGGGCCGATTTGGATTCTGCGTCTGGGCGGATTTCATAAGCCATCCGCACTTCGCCGGCATTTTCTTTCAACGGATTATCCGGCCCCGGCACATACGAGCGGCAAACTCCGTTCTTGCGTTCAATCGGCACACGCACTCCGCCCTCGCGAAACTTGTCGCTCGTCATCCGGGTGGTGCAGAGGCAAAATGTCCCTTGGCTGCCCTTGAGATCCGGCACACACATTCCCGACAGCAGCACGCCCTGAAATTTCTCCGGCGGAAACGTAACCGGGACGCGAATCACCGAGCTGAAAATTCCGGCGTCGCCCAGCCAGTGCCAGAATGGCGTGCCCTTGCGCATCGCCTTGATTTCCGTTTTGCCGAATGGAATGGAATATTTGCCAATTTTGATATGCCGCTTCGGCCCCTTGATTTCAGCCGACGACAGGTATGGCAGATAGCTATTGGCATCGCGCGCCAGAAAGTCGTAGATGTTGTGCTTGCCCGGGTTCACTCCCGTCATAAACGTGGACCACGCTACCGGAGAAATTGCGGGAAAGGTTGTTCGCAATCTGCTGAACGTCCCTTTGTCGCGCAACTTCGAGAGATTCGGCAGCCGCCCCTCCTTCATAAAGCGCTCGGCAAGTTCCGGATCCATTCCGTCAAATCCCAGAATCACCGCGCGCTCAAACGTCGCCTTTCCATAAGCGTTACGCCGCCGGAGAAATCGAAACAACTGCCGGAAGGGCCAAGTCATCAGCGCGTAGAACGAATAGAGAAACGCAACAAAGATTGCCCAAAACGAAGACAGCACCGCAAATCCCGCGCCAGGCCCCGCGTAGGCGTGAGCCAGCACCGGGAACAGAACGAGAGCCAGCAAGATCCATGTGGCGCGGGCGCCCTCGCCCGCGAAAGGCCGGCGCTGGCGACGAAGCCGCGAGCACTCATGTAGCCGCCGCAGCGTGATAACCGACCCACGCAAGCCGACAACAATGCCCTGAGCGGAGTCGAAGTGCCTGCCCGCCCCACGCGATCTTTTCATATTTGAATCCCCAGCAGTTCTTTGAAAACGAATCCGGCGACCATCGACAAAATGAAGAATATCCAAATCCAGTTCATGCCGTAGCCCGCGATCTCTATGTTTCGATCCGGGTAGTTGATCGAAATGGACTCGATGGAACTCGTGTCGGGAAGCGGTGGCTCAGCCGACGAAAACATACGATTCCAAAATTGACCGCGCAGCCGAATCGTCGAAATTCGCGGTAAGTCATTTCCAATGCAAACGGCCTTCGCAACACTCTGCCCGCCGGCCACAACCTTCACTTCATATTTTCCGGCGCTCGCCCCAACCAGCCTCCATACGATCTGATTGTCCGCCGGAATATGCACCGGAGCAGCGTTCATGGTGACGGAAACAGGAAGGTCGAGCGTGACGTCGTTCAGCGCGTCGCTTGGTTGTCCCGCTAGATGAACCGTCAGCAGAAATGCCGCGTTCACAGCAAGCGGAGTCTGTCCCAAGTAGCGATCGATCTGCACCATCAACAAAGTAATCGGAATGATGACATAAAGCAGCGGCTTGAACGCGAGTTTCAAATACCGCCCGGTACCGCGCAGGATCTTGCCGTAAGATCCCATCACCACTGGAATCTGATCGCGATACAGTCGCACCGCCAACAAATGCGCTTTCAGTTGGTCCTTTGCAACTCCGATCGCTTTCTGATCCGACGTGTAGCCGAATAGAACGACCATCAGCAATCCAACGACGACCGACACGACGATCACGATAGCCAGCGGACTGATCAGCCAAGCCATCGTGACAGCCCCGAACCCTATCGGATTGGAAAGATCAGTCAAGCTACTCGATGTACCCCAGTCCCCGCAGCCGCTTCTGTATTTCTTCTTTCGATGTGCTCCTCTCGTCCGGCAGAATCTTCTTGGTTTCTTTTTCCAGCATGTGGATGACGAATTCGTCGAGCGATTCGTAGCCCGCTGCATCCGAACACTGCTTCACCTTCTCCAGCAGTTCGCCCTCGATTTTTACCTTGTGTGAACCAAACATGGTTTCTCCCTTTCAGGCATTGACTCAGCGCCCCTGAAACACCGACTGCCCTTTCATCTCTTGTGTCTTCGCGATTCCGAATTCAGCTAGAATCGTCGGCGCAATGTCGGTCAGCGCCGGAGCGTCCGCCGCAATCTTGCGGTTGCTCAACAGAACTCCCGGCACCTTGGTGAAGTCCATGCAGTGATCCCCGCTCCACGCACTCGTATTGTCCTCGAGCACATCCGGTGGAAGCGCTCCTAGAATCGTTTTCCATCCCGCCCGATACCCGCGGTTATATCCAACCAGCGCATCCGGTCCCGAGCGCGCATAGGGACCCTGATAAGCCTCGCTCGCAAAATCGATTCGCGTCATCACCTGCGACCCATCCTTCGGATCGCGCACGTCCAGAAGTTTCTGCCGAATTTCCCGCAAGAGCGCATCGGTTTGTGCGCCATTTTCAACAATGCCCTCGCGCTCGCGTCCACGAATATTCAGATAGAGTCCGTTCAGCCCGAGTCCGTACGCGCGGGTACGGCTCCAGTCCACATCGGCGAAAGGCTCGCTGGAGTCCGCACTGGTGCCCGCTTTCCGCGTGATGTAGCCGTTGTTCAGCAGCCAGGTATTCAAATTAAAAGAGCGCCGATAGGGCGCGAATCCATGATCCGACAGCACCAGTAGAGTCGTATTCGCATCGACTTTCGGCATCACTTCGCCCAGCACCTGATCGATCTGCTCATAGAACTTTTCCAGCGACGACCCATACTGCGCGGCGAGCGCAGCGTCATACGCAGGATGCGAAGGATCGGTCAGCCGCCACATCATGTGCGCATTCAGATCGAGGCTGGAAAAATAAAAAAAGAAGAGCCCGTCCTTGAATTTTGGAAACTCAACATCGAACGCCCGACGATGCTCCGCAAGCACCGTGTGCGCCTGCTCCAGATATTCTTTGTCGTCGAGCACGTCCGCCATTCGAGCCTTCGTGTCTTCGGCAATCCCTTGTGTATGGAATTCGCCGATCTGTTTCGCTAGATCGCTCGAATAACTCGACGGCGTTGAAATCGGCAGCGCGGGATTCGCCGGATCGATATTGATGGGCGACACATAAAGCTGAAAACGCGGATGCGTCTGCTTGAGATAAAAGCGGCAGATCCCCTTCACGTTGCCAATCACCGGCATGAGTTGAAACTCCACCGGAACCCATCCACTCCACTCGCCTTCTTTCAAAACAAATTGTTGATCTTGAAAGCCAATTCGCGCCACGGCTTCCAGCGGATCAACATCGACGGTAAAAGGTTCCGTAGCCGGCGGCGAGTTCTTGCGGAACGTATTGCTGGGCCCAATCAAATTCGTGGCGACGCGATTGTTCTTCACGTCAACCTG
>JAYUJG010000210.1:0-9855 GCA_043765355.1 Acidobacteriaceae bacterium
TGGGAGAACGGATACTGCGAAAGTTTCAATGGCAAGCTACGAGATGAGTTCTTGAACGGCGAAATATTTTATTCGCTGAAGGAGGCACAGATTCTGACCGAGAGATGGCGCGTGGAATATAACACGGAGCGGCCACACTCGGCGCTGGGCTATCGGCCACCGGCACCGCAAGCTATCTTGCCGAAGCAAAAGGGGCATGGAGATATGGAAAACGCTCCGCGTTTCCCACATCTCCACACCCCCGGCGGCGACTACGGACAAATGTCGAACAAGGCGTTACACTAACATTCCACTTGGTACAAAAGATCGGTCAGGTCACCCGACACAGAGCGGGTCTGCGCGTGTCCTACGGGTGGGCGAGTGTGCGGACAAGCTGTTCGCTTGGCCGTTACTCATCCAAGATAAGAACCGGATGCGCTAATGAGCGCCCGTCCGGGTCTGTGCGGGGGGCAACCAGCAATGGTTGTCCCTACCGCGATCTCATTGACCCGTTTTGAGCGTATTCATTGTTGAACTTTTCCGCCCACTTCTTGGTCGGTGCTTCATCTCCAGAGGCGGTAAACCCTATGGTCGGAGATATTGGCTTGGCAAAAAGCTCGGCTCCGTTATGAGTAGGGTATGCACATGGGCAAGCGGGGTGAGGTCCGAATCAATTCCGGGGAGCCGGTTGGAGTCTGGGAATTGTCCGGTTCGGTACCACCCGCACGCTGAGGCACCCCCTGTACATTCCCATTCCAGCAAAAAACTTTCCGAGCGTAAGGCATTTGCACAGACCATAGGTCCAGAAGAAGGAAGAGAGCAGCACGCCGAGCTGAGCTCCGGAAGGCCCGAGTTCATCCTTCAACATCGGCGCAGCAATCGAAAGATTTCCGCGATCGATGTAGTTGATGAACACCGAGAACACCAGCAGGCCGAGGACGATGATCTGTGGGTCTGATAGTTTCTTATCGCTTGTGCCGGTGATGTAAGTCATCGCTGAGCCTCAGTGGAGTTGGCGTCAAGTTCACTCTCCGGCGCCCCATCCAAGCTCTGTTTGGATGGGCGTATTGATTTATCGTTCGACTTCTTGAAAAACACCGCTGTCGCATACTGCGCGACAGGCGCAGGGGAGGATCGTTTAGAACACTATGATCCAAAAGGCGGAGTCCGTCGCGGCGCCATTGTAGAAAACAGTCACAGTCAGAACTTGATCGGCGTTGGGCGAAATCCCACCCTCGAAGCAGCCGTTGTTAGTATCCAGGACACACGCAGTAATCGAGTTCGCACTGAATTGCGTTGCCGAAATGAATCGGTCGTTGACTTGGAACCCGAAATTAACCATATCGGAGCCCAAGCCTTCATGGATTATGCTGAAGCCGCAAGGCGGGGTGTTCACCGTGGCGCCGCTGGCTTGCGAATTGTAGCAACGCGTGATCGCAGTACCGCTGGCAGTAAAGGGATCTACGAAAACCATCGCCTTGGCCCACCCGCCCGCGCCGCGGGCCTGGGTTGCATTGTTGTCGGCTCCAATACTGAAACCGCTGGAGCTGCTGGCATAGACGCCGTAGCCGCTGGCGCTGGTTCCGACCACACCCGACCCGCTGCCGCCATCATCGCCACGCACCGCAGTGGCGTTGGTGGAGGCGCCCTGCACTCCGTTCGCGCTTCCACCCGTTGCTGATGCTTTGCCATACACACCAGTGCTGACGCCGAATCCTTGCACTCCGATGCCGCTCGTGCTCTCTCCGATAACCCCCGTTCCACCTTCACCGAACACGCCGGTACCGGTAGCAGAGTTTGCGAATACGGCTGTCGTTCCTCCGGGCACATTCGTGAACAAACCACCACCTGCAGTCACAGTGCCTCCAGTGCTGAGTGCTCCCGTGGCTGTGATGGAACCGGCGCTAAAGTTGCCTGAGGCATCGCGCTTCACGATCGCGTTGGCCGTGTTGGCGTTGGTTGGCGCAACATTCCAGTTGAGGTTGAGCGTGCCCGATGTGGTGATCGGCGATCCGCTTACGGTGAAGTCCGACGCTGGCGCTGAGAATGCGGCGCTCGTCACCGTTCCCCCGCTGTTGGCGTCCGCGGCGCACGCCCACGCGCTGCCGTTCCACTTCAACAGTTGCCCACTGGCGCAGCTTGTGATCAGGCCGAGGGTTGTAGTACTGCCTAGAGACACTGCGCCGCCACCTGTCATGCCCGCGCCCGGATTCAGCGTGAGGGACGGATGCTGCAGCATGGTGTTGGTCACGCCGCCGGTGGCGACGCTCAGCGTCCCGCTGGTTGTGATAGGCCCACCGGTCAGTCCTGCTCCACTTCCCACACTGGTTACCGTGCCTCCACCACCGCCTCCGCTACCGCTGAACACGATGTCCAGTTCCGCCGGATGGCTTTGGCTCGTGTTCTCCTTGCTATCAATCGTTGCCGCCAGCGGACTGTTCGCCACCAGCGCGATGCCGTCATTGGCCTGTGTCCCATTGAGCCAATCGCCTACTGCTGTAGTCACATCGATGAGCACGTAATCGTGCACGTTTGCATTGGTCAGCGGCACACTCGACACTATGGTGCTCCCCAGCGCCGGCGACAGGCTGGCCGTGATCTTCTTTTCCTCCCACGTTCCGTTTACGAAATCAACATTGAAGCTGCCCGCCGTCGTGACCGAGTTGATATACACCTTCAACGTTGCCTTGGCGATATTCGAACTGGTGTAGCCCGCTGGAATCGAGGACAGGTCAAACTGGATATACGCAGTCTGAATGGACGTCGCCGAACTCACGACACCGAGCGTCGTGCTGGTTCCGTAGTTGGTCGTCGGATCGACGCTGTTGGTGTAGGCGTCCTGGCTGGGCGTGACCTGCGCCACGCCGCTCGCAACCATTCCCAGCACAGCAAATCCCAGCAGGCTTGCGGATAGCAACAATTTCTTGGAATTCTTCATAGTTTCCCCCTGATCTGTTACCGCCAAATTTGTGTCCCTTGTGCTTTCAGCAAGCCCTCACATCGGCCTTTTAGAAGATCGGCGACCAATATCCAGAGTCCGGCGGATCGTCGGGCTTGTCCCCATTCGCGACGCCGACATGATTCGCAGGCGGGACCGAATTGAATCCCAAAATTGAGCAAGAGCCTTTCGGGTCCAGGGCACATGTGCTGAAGACCAGGCCGTAAGAAGCCGTTCCCACGAAAAGCGCGAGTAAAACGGATGCCCGAAAGTTTTCCATGATGCTCCTCCCCTTTTCTGGGCCGACACGCCTTACGGCACAGTGATGGTCGTCGTGGTTGCGAATGGGCCGGGAGACTGGAAGTCCGCGGAGCAATCGTTGTAGCAGCCGTTATTGCCAGCGCCGCCAGTCAGGTTGCAGCCCGCGCCGTTCAGCACGACGAATTCCACCTTGTAGGTGCCGGAAGGGACAGGAGTAATGGCGACTCTGAACGATCCGTTGCCGTGAATGTCAGTCCTAACGACTCCAACATCCACTCCCGCGACAGTAGCCGTGACGCCCTGGCGCGTGGCCGAAGAACAGGTACCGTCGGCATTACGGCCTTCTACATTGAACTGGCCCCAGGTCGTTGGCGCCGTCGTGCAGAAGAAATCTACGCCGACCTGGTAGAGCTTGTTGGGTGTCGCGCCCACCAGGTTGTAAGTGACGGACAACTTGCCCGTTGCGACCGACCACTGGACGTTGCTCTTGGTGTAATTAAGGGGTTCGCTGAAATCGTCCCAACCTGCGGCCCACTTCTGCGTATGTGTTTGGGCCAACGCCGCGCCAGCCAACAGAAGTAACACCACCAGCAAAACAATTTTCTTTTTCATAATTGTGTCTCCTGCAAATTTTGCGAATCGTATTCTGTTGGTCCACGTTTGCAGTTAAACGGCGCGCCCCGCCTACTGAAGCCATTTACATAGACGAAGGCGCGCCCCACGTCTTGCCTCAGTAGTGGCAGGAAATGGCCCCCGCCTTGCTCGTGTTCGACACCTCGATCGACGTAACGGCGGAGCTCACGATTCCGATCCCGCTGCCGGACTGGAAAATGAAGTTCATGTAGGTGACGTCCGCAAAGTTGACTCCGTTGTCGACAAACTTCGAGAGCGGCAACTCCACGCTGAACGGTCCGGGGTAGTAACCGATGTTGCATCCGCCCTGAGCCCAGACGCCGCCCGTGAACAGCTGAATGTTGAAATTCAGGTTCTCCGTCAGTCCCAGGAAATTCAGCCGGATGAATCCGTTCGCCAAATATGGGCTAAGGTCCGCATGCATGGGAGCACCGGCGCCATACTGCATGTCAATGCGGTGACTAACGTAGAATGCGGGATTCTGAATAAACGCAGAGAGGTGATTCTTGACATCGGGGCGAAACTGAAACGTGGATGTCTGGTTCAGCGGGTTGGAAGCGACGTTGATAGTGGTCGCGCGGGTTCCGCCGATGAGATGGGTGGGGTCTCCGGTTTGCGTCACGGTGTGGATACCGCTCTTGTACGACAGAATCGCGGACTTGCCGGCCGTGAAGTCGTCGAGGTTAAGGTCTTGCGCGAGGGTGAACTGCGCGGCGCAGAGCACGAAGCTCAGAGCCAGGATTGTGAGAGCGATTCTGTTTTTCATGGTCCGATTCTCCTGAGATTGAGTTGTGGGCCAACCTGACGGGGGAAAGGGGCCGCAATCGACACACCGGCAAACTAACGAATCCGCCTATATTGGGTCGATCGCAACATCACCGTCTCTGCCCTTCTCTTACAACTGCGGAAAATGCGGGCAGGATCGGGTCAGGAGAATTTGCGAAAAGAGAGAAATTCGGCGAAGGGGCGTGGGCCGGGCGTTTTGGTTGACAGCACGGAGGCCCTCATCTATCTTTACGCCACTGTGCCAAGGGGCGTAACTGACTGTGAATCAACAACATTCCGAACTGGTGACGGAGCTTCTGGCGCGCTGGCGGGCGGGGGACCGCGACGCTCTGGAAGCGCTGGTCCCGCTGGTGTACAAAGAGCTGCGTGATATCGCGCGGCACCACCTGCGCAGGGAGCGGCCGGATCATACTCTACAAAGCGCGGCTCTCGTACACGAAGCCTATCTCCGGCTGTTGGACCAGCGTCCATTTGATACTGAGAATCGCGCCCATTTTCTGGCCGTCGCTTCCCGGCTCATGCGCCAAGTTCTGGTGGATCACGCCAGAAGCTACGGCGCGGCCAAACGCGGTGCCGATCGCCGGGTTGAGCTGGACGTCTCGTTGGTCGTGCCTCAGACGAAAACCTCCAATGTGTTGGCTCTTGACGATGCTTTGACGGGGCTCTCCAAGCTGGACGAACAGCAGGGGCGAATTGTTGAAATGCGGTTCTTCGGCGGATTAGCGACCGAGGAGATCGCACTGGTGCTGGGCATATCTGCGTCCACCGTGAAACGCGACTGGAATGTGGCCAAGGCCTGGTTGACGCGGGAGATGAAGAGAGGGACTCGTGGCGACACCGGAGCAGTGGGGAAGAATTAAGGAGATCGTTGGGGCGGCGCTGGATCGTGGTCCCGCGGATCGTGGTCCCTTCCTTGACCAGGCTTGCTCAGGAGATGGGGAGTTGCGCGCGGAGGTCGAATCACTGCTGGCGGCCCACGCCGATGCCGACGGACTGTCCGCGAGTCCCTGGGCCGCCACGGTGGCTGACGCTGCGGGAGAATCCAAAACAATCGGTCCCTATCGCCTGATTCACCGGCTGGGCGTTGGTGGGATGGGACAGGTCTGGCTGGCCGAGCAGAGTACACCCGTGCGCCGCCGCGTTGCACTGAAGCTGATCCGGGCCGGCATGTATGACAGCGCTTTAGTACACCGCTTTCAGTCCGAACGCCAGTCGCTGGCTATCATGGAGCACCCGGCGATTGCCAAGGTGTTCGACGCCGGAGCCACCGCAGAGGGCCAACCGTACTTTGCCATGGAGTACGTGGACGGTCTCCCGATCACGGATTACTGTGATCGGAAAAAGCTGCGGATCGCAGAACGCCTCAAGTTGTTCATCCAGGTCTGTGAAGGCGTACAGCACGCGCATCAGAAGGCGATCATCCATCGCGACCTCAAGCCTTCGAACATTCTGGTGACGGAAGTTGATGGAAATCCGCAGCCGCGCATTATTGACTTCGGCCTGGCAAAGGCATCGGTACCGCACGCGTTGGGCGAAACACTGTACACGCATGTGGGAGCGTTTCTGGGAACGCCGGGGTACATGAGTCCGGAGCAGACGGACCCGAGTGTGCATGATGTGGACACGCGGACGGACGTCTATTCGCTGGGTGTGGTGCTGTACGAGTTGCTGACGGGTTTTCTGCCGTTCGATACAACGCAGTGGAAGAACCAGCGGCTGGATGAAGTGCTGCGGCAGTTGCGGGAGACGGATCCGCAACGCCCGAGCACGAAAGTGAGCACGAATCGAGACACGTCGACGACGCGGGCAGAAGCGCGTTCCACCGAACCCAGACAATTGGTCAGTGTGCTGCGCGGGGATCTCGATTGGATCACACTGAAGGCGCTGGAGAAGGACCGTGATCGCAGGTACGGGACCCCGTTGGCACTGTCCGCTGATGTCGGAAATTACTTGGAAAACCGTCCAGTGGATGCGCGCCCGGCGAGCGCGATCTACCGCGTTCGTAAGTATGCTCGACGGCATCTCGTGGCAGTCGCCGTAACGTCCGGAGCAGCCGCACTCTTAGTCGCCTTCGCAGTGATGCAGTCGGTCGAGTTGCGGCGGATCACTCGGGAACGAGACCGGGCGGACCGGGTGACCCAGTTCATGACGAATATGTTTAGGGTTTCGGATCCGAGTGAAGCGCGCGGCAATAGCATCACGGCCCGAGAGATTCTCGACAAGTCGGCCAAGGAAATCGACACAGGCCTCGCCAACGATCCCGAACTCCAGGCTCAACTCTTGGGAACAATGGGACAGGTGTACAGCAACCTTGGACTGTATTCCAAAGCGCGGCAAACTCTAGAAGGAGCTGTCGACGCGGCGCGCCGGATCGGAAACACAAACGACGCAGCAGCCTTCGACTCTACGAACCAGTTGTCCTATGTGATGACTCAGTTGGGAAAACCCGCGGACGCCGAGAAGCTGATGCGGGCGACGACTGCCAGCGAAGAGCGTGCCCTGGGTGCGAATCATCCAACGACTTTGACGGGAAAGCACTTCTTCGCTTTTGCCGTGCTGAGCGAGGGCCGATACGACGAGGCCGACAAGATCGAACGCGGCGTGCTCGCCGCCATGCGTCGCAGCATTGGTCCGGAGCATACCGAAACCCTGTTGGCGATGAACTTGATGGCGAACATCGACAAGCAACTGGGGAATTTTCCCGAAGCAGAGAGCTTGTACCGGGAAGCAATGACGACTGCGCGTCGCGTCCTCGGACCCGAGAACCAGATTACGCTGGTTGCGGCCTCCAACCTGGCCAGTGTGTTGAGAGATGAAGGTAAACGCATCGAGGCGGAGCAGATGTTGCGCGAACTCCTCGAGATCAAGCGTCGGGTGCTGGGACCGGAGCATCCGCAGGTGTTCACGGTTATGAGCAATCTGGGAGAGGTGCTGGCCGACCTCGGGAAGAACGAAGAAGCGGAGAAGCTGTTCCGCGAGACCGCGGAGTTGGAGACTCGCGTCCTGGGTCCGGAGCATCGGCGCACGATCGCATCGGTGAGAAGTCTGGCGTTTCTCCTCCACAATGAAGGACGCAATGCCGAAGCCGAGAAGTTGCAGCGACAGGTCCTGCAAAGTGGGCGGCGAGTGTTTGGGCCGGAGCATCCATTTACACTGGCGACGATAGGCGCCCTCGCGATCGTACTCGCGAGCGAAGGGAGACTTGACGAGGCAAACAAGTTGCAGTCCGAACGCCTCGAGATCGCCGGCCGCAAGCCCGGACGGCAGGAACTGGCAAACGCCTGGTACGACTACGCTTGTGGCGCTAATCAGGCGGCGCATCGCGAGGAGGCCCTCGATCACCTCCGTCAGGCGATTGATCACGGTTACTGGGACTTCGAACAAATGCGCGTGGATAGCGACCTGAAGTCCTTACGCGGCGACCCGCGCTTTGAGGCGCTCATCGCTGAGGCACAGAAGCGTGCCGCAGCCGCCTCGAATACCAAGTAGTAGGCAAGAACATCTTGCCAGGCTCCAGAGCCGCTACATCAGAAGCCGAACGGCCATTTAATGGCAGGTCGCTGAGGCTTTTGGAATTCACTACCCCGCTAACAGTTGACGTTTCCGGTGGACGCGATGCTGAGGTTGGCTTCGTTTACAGCTACCAGCAAAAAGACGCCGATCACTACGAATTGCTCGACAAACTGCCGATCCCCCTTGTTCCTTGTCGACACCGACCGCCGACTGCATTACGACGTTCACCAACGGTTTACCCTCGGTACTTATTGCCACCGTTGCGTGTGCGTCTGCATACCCCGGTGCCGAAGCGGTGATTTCGTAGGTGCCCGGCGAGAGGTTGGGCACCACACACATGCCTTCGCTGTTCGTCGTAGCAGACTTTATGTCGTTGTACGCAGTGTTCTTGATGACAAGACGAGCATTCGTGACCGGTGTGCCTGAATGGGAAGTTAGAAGCTCCGTTGCACTCACTGCAAATTACGGCCCGGACGACGGGCAACCCGGAAATTGGTTCCGGGCCAGAAGTCCGGCTCTAGGAAGTTGCAAACTGCGCTGGCTCCGCTGTTGAATTCTGAGCGGCTGACGGGCTATACGGAAGTTATTCCGGGCCAGAAGTCGCATTCTGGGAAGTCAGCAATCTAAACGTCCTCGAACGCCGTTTCTGGGGATTATCAGGTTCTACCAATGAATGAGACCGCCATTTTTCTCGGTGGCGAGGCGGTGGTAGAGCTGCGATCTTGCCTCAATCCAGCAGAGCGATCTCGTAGCCCGGCCGGATGGTTCCCTCGACCAGAACGGCACCGTAGATCCCAGCCTGGCCTTCATGGTCGCGAGCCAAGCGCCTCATCACCTCGGGGTTCGGCTGTGCGGTGTCGGGATCGAGCGTGCTGATCTTGCAGCGGGAGTCGCGTTTCACCACTGCGATCGCCGTCCTTGCGCCAATCCGTAAGGTCCGGCCCACGAACTCGTCTTCGCCGAAACCCTTTCCGGATTCGAGATCGACATAAAGATTTGCGCGGAAGCGCCGCTTGTCCACATCGATTCCTAACTCTTTGCTCAGCTGGCGCACGGTTTGGATCGAAAAGATCGAGACCGGGCGGCAATCTGTCATCGCCCGATGGGATCGAAGCAGCGTCAGTTCATGCTTATCGTGAATGCCCTCGCGCAGTATGCTCATCAGCCGAGGATCGTCAATGGCGAGCCGTTCTCCTGCCGGTGTCTCGACGTCCACCATAAGATCGGAGGGGTCCGCATAGACCGGGGTGAGACCGGACCCAATCGCTTCAGCTTCGCGAGGTTGCCTGGCTTCGTCGTGCGCTCGGGATGCCGATATCTGGGGCGATGCAGGAGCATTGCTTCCTGCTCCCGCGCTGTCAACCAGGGGAATCCTTTCGGGGCTGCCGAACTCCGAAAGGCGTAAAGACGGTCACCGTAGACGCCAGGAAACCCGACAAAAGCCTCTTGCAACTCTTCGCCGCGCATGCTCTTGACCGGGTATCGCCATAAACTCTCGATCTTTCCGACGACTCTCATTCCAGCCCTCCGCGACTATTTTAAGGTATTCTCCAATGTGCTTGCCGATGCTTTGTACAAGTAGCACTCGTTCCGGGCGGTTGACGGGCAAGTCGAAGGTTACTCAGGGCGAGAAGTCGCTTGGCGGAAACTTGGAAGTTCGACGTATCGCAGACGGGATGCGTCAGCCAAACGCCGTTGCGTGAAGTAGCGGAGTTTAGATGGAGCATAACGGAGTGCTCGCAAAC
>JAYUJG010000211.1:0-2966 GCA_043765355.1 Acidobacteriaceae bacterium
TTTGGATCGCAACCGTGACGAGCTGCGCTTTATTGTGAATGTCGAGCTTGCGCATCAGGTTGAATTTGTGCGCTTCCACCGTCTTGACGCTGACTCCCAGAATCACGGCGACTTTTTTTACGGTATTGCCCTCGGCCAGCAATTTCATCACTTCACGCTCGCGCAGCGTCAGACTGCTTCTCCGTAGCGGCGTTCGCACCACCTGATTCCGCAAGGCCGCGTCGTCGTTCAACTTTGACTGGATCTGCGGACTCAACGAGCGCTCGCCACGCCGTATTTCCCGCAGAGCGGCCAACAAAAGCGGTGCGGGAGTGTCCTTCAACAAATATCCGCTGGCCCCCGAGCGCAACGCCTGCTGCACATATTCCCGATCCTCATGCATGGTCAGATAGACAATGCGCGTGCCGGTGCAGTGTTCTTCAATCAGGCGTCCGGCTTCGAACGAAGACATCCCGGGCATGCTGATGTCGAGCAAAACCAGATCGGGGCGATGCTCCAGAACCAGCTTGAGCGCCTCGGCGGCGTCGCCAGCCTCGCCCACGACAGCGAAATCGGGAGCGTCTTCCAGCAAGCGGCGCACACCGTAACGCAGCATCGCGTGATCGTCGGCAATCACGCAACGAATGGGCCCGGCGATTTCCGAGCGAAACGGGTCAGCTTTGGCGGTCAACATGGGAAGAATCCTCGCGTCCTCTGACGAAGTGGCGAGTAAGTCTCCACCCGGGGTCGGCGGCTCCCGGTAAAGAGTCGGTCCAATTGTACCTTCACATCGCGGGGAGCCGCTGCACAAATTTGCAAGACACGCTCCTCTTCAATCAGGCCACGTCGAACGTTTCCTCATCATTTACAATGCCAGTTCCACATGCTGCGTTATTTCACCTCCGGAGAGTCTCACGGCGAAGCGCTGGTTGCGTTTCTTTCCGGGTTGCCGGCTGGGCTCGCAGTGGATCAGGCATTCGTGGATCGCGACCTCTGGCGCCGCCAGCAGGGCTTTGGACGCGGCGGACGCATGAAGATCGAAACCGACCGCGCACACTTTCTTTCGGGCATCCATCATGGCAAGACGATCGGGTCGCCGATCGCCGTGATGCTCGAGAATCGCGACTGGCAAAATTGGAAAGAGTCCCTTCCAGTGGAAACTGGTGATCCGGAGAAACACAAGCGCGTCGCATCGCCGCGCCCCGGTCACGCCGATCTTGCCGGAGCCTTGAAGTACGATTTCAGTGAAGCCCGTTATGTTTTGGAGCGCGCCTCGGCTCGCGAGTCGGCGGCTCGAGTTGCGATTGGCGCTATCGCCAAGTTGCTGTTGCGCGAGTTGGGCGTCGAAGTTCTGAGTCATGTGATTGCCGTGGGCGCCGCGTCGATTGCGGATCGGGAAATTCCGTGGGAACAGATCGAGCCGCTGGCACGAAAAGATGAGGTGCTGCTTTCGTGCGCCGACCCCGAAGCCGAGCTGCTGATGAAGGCGGAAGTCGACAAAGTTCTGCGCACCGGCGATTCGGTGGGCGGAGTATTCGAGGTCGTCGCGCATAGCGTTCCGCCCGGCCTCGGCAGCTACGTGCAGTGGGACGAGCGGCTCGACGCGCTCTTGGCCGGCGCCATCATGTCACTGCAGGCGGTGAAGGCTGTCGAGATTGGAACCGCGATTCAGGCCGCGCGTTCGCCCGGTTCGGCGGTGCATGACGAAATTGGATATCAGAGGGACGCCGGCTTTTCCGGCTTCACGCGCACCCGCAACAACGCCGGAGGCATCGAGGGCGGAGTCTCGAACGGACAAGAAATTCGGGTCCGCGGTTATCTGAAGCCGATCTCGACACTGCGGCGTCCCTTGCAGTCGGTGGATTTCACAACGCGCGAGCCCGTGAAAGCCGCGTACGAACGGTCGGATGTATGCGTTGTCCCCGCGGCTGGCGTGGCCGCCGAGGCGATGGTCGCACTCACGCTGGCGCGCTGCGCGCTCGAAAAATTCGGCGGCGATTCATTGCGAGAAACAAAACGAAATTTTCAAGGCTATTTGGAACAACTTAAGAAGTATTAGAGTCTCGTCTCATGGATGGTTTTGGGAAGGGCACGGCTTCAGCCGTGCCGCTAAGGCCCCAGAAACATTCCGGCTTTAGCCCCTGAGGGAACGCGCTCTCGCCCTCGAACCATTTATGAGACCGGTCACTGGTTTCAAACTAGAATCCAAAATGATTTATCCAATTGTTAAATTTGGCGATCCGGTACTGGAAAAGCCAGCCGCCGAAGTAAGCACGTTCGACGACGAACTCAAGAAGCTCGTGGAAGACATGTTCGAGTCGATGTATGCGGCTCGGGGCGTCGGTCTGGCCGCTCCGCAGATCGGCATTTCGAAACGAATCGCGGTTGTGGACGTAACTTTCAAAGAGGATCCCGATGGCAAGCTGGTTCTGATCAATCCGGTAATCGTCGGCAAAGAAGGCCACCAGCGCAGCTCTGAGGGCTGTTTGAGCATTCCAGAATTTCGAGAAGACGTCACCCGCGCCAAGATCGTAACCGTCCGCGCCCAGGATCTCAAAGGCAAATTCTTCGAGCACACCGGCGAAGATTTGCTGGCGCGAGCCTTCCTGCATGAAACCGATCACTTAAACGGCAAGCTCTACATCTCACACATCAGCGCCTTGAAGCGTGATCTCATCAAGCGCAGGATTAAAAAACTGGTGAAGGTGGGAGAATGGTAAAAGGGCAGCCTCACTAGAGCTATGAGCTTTGGGCCGCGAGCAAGCTCAAGGATGGATAGCTCAAAGCTCGCGGCCCGTAGCGTGTTCTGGGTTGCCGAACAGACTCCTCGTTTTCACAGAATTTTTTGAGACCTATGCTCTTCGTTTTCTGCGGCACTCCGCGATTCGCTGTCCCGACCCTGGAAAGATTGGTCGAGGCCGGACATTCCGTGCCGCTGGTGGTGACACAGCCGAATCGACCTCGTGGACGCGGGATGGAAGTGACCG
>JAYUJG010000212.1:0-3473 GCA_043765355.1 Acidobacteriaceae bacterium
TTCTGCCGTCTCCAATGAAGAACGCGACGCAGTGTCTAGTGAATCGTTTCTCGTGCCACTTCTTCGAGCGTCGTCCAACCCAGCGCGACCTTAGTCAACCCGCTGCGACGCAGGGTGATCATGCCGCGCTCAATCGCTTTCTTCTTGAGTTCAAGCGCCGATGCGCCCACCAGAACCAGTTCCCGAATCTCGTCATCCACTTCCATCACTTCGTACAAACCAGTGCGGCCCTTGTAACCCGTCTTGTTGCAGGTGGCGCAGCCCTTGCCCTTCATGATCTGCACCGTCTTCGCCTCTTCGGGCGTGAAGCCTTCGTCGATCAAAGCCTGCACCGGCATTTCGACGGGCTCGGCACAGTCCTTGCAGATCCGCCGGATCAGGCGTTGAGCACATATCAAATGCACGGAAGTCGCCACCAGGAACGGCTCAATGCCCATGTTCATGAGACGGGTGATAGTTTCGGGCGCGCCATTGGTGTGCAGCGTGGATAAAACGAGGTGGCCCGTGAGTGCGGCCTTAATCGCGATTTCCGCGGTTTCAAAGTCTCGAATTTCTCCGACCAGAATGATGTTCGGATCCTGTCGCAGAAACGCGCGTAGGGCCGCCGCAAAATTCAGGCCGATCTGCTCCTTCATCTGCACCTGGTTTACGCCACCCAACTGGAACTCAACCGGGTCTTCAGCGGTCATGATGTTGGTATCGACCTGGTTAAGCTGCGAGATCGACGAATACAGAGTGTTCGTCTTGCCCGATCCCGTCGGCCCCGTCACCAGCACCATGCCGTAGGGCTTGAGAATCGCTTTCTGAAATTTGTCCAGGGATTCCTGCTCGAAACCGAGCTTGGTCATGTCGAGCCGCAGGTTTTCTTTGTCGAGCAGTCGCAACACGATTTTCTCGCCCCACAACGTAGGCAGAGTCGATACGCGGAAGTCGAGCTGCTTCTTCTTGCCGCCAATCTGCATCTTCAGCATGATGCGACCGTCCTGCGGCAACCGCTTTTCGCTGATATCCAGCTTGGCCATGATCTTGAGCCGCGAAGTGATGGCGTCCTTCAATTTCAGCGGCGGATTCATGATCAGCTGCAACACGCCGTCAATCCGGAAGCGAACCCGAAATTCCTTTTCGTAAGGCTCCATGTGAATGTCGCTGGCCCCACGCTTAACCGCGTCGGTCAGCACCAGATTCACAAGCTTGACGATCGGAGCTTCGTCCGCTGCTTTTTCCAGTTCCTTGAGTTCGAGTTCCTGTTCCTCTCCCTGCACCTCGATATCGGCGCCTTCGCCGAAATCGTTCATCGACTGCATCACCTGCTCAAGCTCTTCTTCTTTCGAAGTGCCGTAGGCCTTGTCGATGCCCTCGATAATGGAACTTTCAGAAGCGACGACCGGCTCGATATTGAAGCCGGTCATGAACTTGATATCGTCCATCGCAAAGACGTTGGTCGGGTCCACCATCGCAATGGTCAGCGAGGCACCGACGCGGCTGAGCGGCAAGATCTGGTAGCGCTTCGCGGTCTCGAATGGAATCAGCTTGACGACTGCGGGATCGATTTCAAAATAGGAAAGATTGATGGCAGGTACGCCGTACTGGCGCGAAAGAAAGTTGGTGACGTCTTCATCCGACAGGAAACCCAATTTCACAAGCGCCGACGCGAGCCGGCTGTGCGACTCCTTCTGGAGTTTGGTCGCCTCCTCCAACTGCTCTGTGGTGATGACCTTTTCTTTGACGAGCAGGTCACCCAGCCGCTGAGACATATCTCTCCTGTATTCCCGCAGACTGCGGGTTCCATGCGAAGCCGCTGATTTCCGGGGGCTTCAGCAACGATGCCTTCGCACTGACACAAATTGTCAACCCAATGGGAATTCCGAAAAAGTAACTTAGGTACTTGTACTTCCCGGAAAATTCGGGTTGCGACTGTTCCTCGCGGGTTTTGCACCAGAAACCCCGAGTATTGGACCGGTTGCCGCGCGGCAGATCATGTTCTTTGGTGCTCCGGGCTGGACTCCGCAGCCGCGAACGTCGAGCCCTCAACCACAGAGCACACTGAGGTTCACGGTGGGAATCTCCGTATTCTTAATCGTCGATCAAACGGAAGGGTGACCCTGTGCTCCTCTGTCCCCCCTGCGGTTGAGCCTTCGACTTTGCTTTCGCCTCGCCTTTGACTTTGTGCCTAATGTCACAATCGCAGTGTGACCCACGTCCTTTTTACGAAGGTTCCCTAGGATGCAAAATGAGTACAAGGGGGAGGAACAACATGAAGTGCTCAATCACAATTGTTCTTCTTGCCTCGACGCTATGCCTGGAAGTTAGCGCCACAATCCCCGAGCCATCTCTCCGTGAGATCGCAAGAGACTCAGGTGTCCTGATCGGCGCCGCCGTTCGCCCCGCTCAACTCTCCGAGGCCGCATACGCAACCACGCTGGCGCGCGAGTTCAACATGTTGGAGCCGGAAGATGCGCTTAAGTGGGAAGTAGTCCATCCGGAAAAACGGACTTTCAATTTTCATGAAGCCGATCAAATTGTGGCCTTTGCCGTCGCTCACAATATGAAAGTTCGCGGTCACACCCTCGTGTGGCACCAGCAAAATCCAAAATGGCTCACCGAACAGAATTACACGTCGAGCCAACTCGCAAGGATTCTTGAAGAACACATCAAGACCGTCGTCGGGCATTACCGAGGGACGATCTTCGCGTGGGACGTAGTCAATGAGGCGTTCGACGAGCTGAGACCCGGAGCGCTTCGCAACACCATCTGGCGAGACCAACCAGGAATCGGCCAAGAAAATCCCGCTCCGAGCTACGAGTCGCGAGCTGCAAGCAAGCCCGTCGGCTCAAAGCCCGAAGCTCAAAGCTCAGAGCGCGTCTACGCCTACATCGAACGCTGCTTCCGCTGGGCTCACGAAGCCGATCCACAAGCCTTGCTGTTTTACAACGACGCCGAGGCCGAAATACTAAACCCCAAATCGGACGCGATCTACACCATGGTGCAAGATTTCCGGCATCGCGGCGTCCCCATCGATGGCGTTGGATTGCAGATGCACATTCCAAACCTCCACGCCGACATCGTCTCGATTTCCGCCAACATCAAACGCTTCACCGCTCTCGGCATTCAAGTCCAGATCACTGAGATGGACGTAGCTCTGCCTGTCGATCAAAACGGCAATGCCAGCCTCGAAGACTTGCAACGCCAAGCCGACATTTATCGCGAAATTGCGAATGCCTGCTTGTCTCATCCCGGATGCACGGCGATCCAGACCTGGGGTTTCACGGATAAATATTCGTGGATCGGATCGCATTCAAAACACACACAAGGTGCAGCCCTGCCCTTTGATCGTAGCTACCAGCCGAAGCCCGCATATCAGGCTCTGAGAAAAACTCTGGAGCAGGCAGTGCGTCGTTGAAGGTAAACAGTTGTCAGTTAGCCGCGAGCGGTGAGCCGTCCGCCGGTCCGCCGTTAGCCGTCCGCAGTCGGCC
>JAYUJG010000213.1:0-4960 GCA_043765355.1 Acidobacteriaceae bacterium
GTGAATCGGGAGCGTCGGTGGTTACGATGACTTTCTTGTCCATGCGCTTGGCGACTTCTACTACGGCGGCGAGGGTATCGTCATCGGTTTCTGCTGCGCGCACGATTTCGAGCGTTTTCATCGTGTGCACCGGATTCACGAAACGCATGCCGACACACTTCTTAGCGCGATAGGTCACACTCGCGATTTCAGAAATGCTGAGCAAAAGCGAATTCGAGGCGAAAATCGTCGTGGGACGGCAGATCTTGTCAAGCATGGTGAAGATTTCGAGTTTCGATTCCAGTTCGTCGGGGACGGCTTCGATGACGAGATCGGCGGCGCGCGCGGCCTCATCCACCGAGTCCGCGAACTCCAGCCGGAAAAAAAGTTTGTTGGCGTCGGCGGCACTGACGTTGCCGAGAGCGACGGCTTCGTCGAGATGGGCGCGGATTTCCGTCTCGGCCTTGCGCAGAGCGTTTGGAAGAAGGTCTTCGAGAATGGTGCGATAGCCGCCGAGAGCGGCGGCGTGCGCGATGCTGCGGCCCATGACGCCCGCGCCGATTACGGCAATCGTGCGGACGACGTCAACCGGACCTTCAACCACTATTTGCCCGCTTGTTCGAGATGCTGCAGCACGCTCTCATAGCTTGGTTCGGACTTGCGGATGTATTCGCCGAGCCGGGCCGATTCCTCCTTGGTCATCGCCGGAATGCTGGCGCTGATGCGGCGCAGGGTGGTCGCGATGTCGTCGATGTAGTTCATGAGGCGGATCAGTTCTCCAGTTGCAGGCATGAGGGCTCCTTACTAATTTTTGGTGTGCCGGCGGAATTGGCCGCCACTACCGGAGGGACTATTCATTGTTTAACATGTGGGCGGATTTGGCAAAGGAGCTGCGCTGCTTTCCCGAGCGCACGACCTGCCGCGTCTGATTTTCGATGCGACCATGACTCAGGCAATCCACTCTTCGGAAACCGCGGCCGGCAATGGCCGCGGAAGCCGATCGGAAACGTCGGCGAGCGTGGCCAACTTCTTCGCCAACTCCGGGCGCAGCAATTCGGCGCTGAAACGCCAGCGCCAGTTTCCTTCTGGGCGGCTGGGGACGTTCATGCGGGCGTCGCTTCCGAGGCCCAGCGCATCCTGCAAAGGTACGACGCAGAGGCTCGCGACTGATGTGTAAGCAGCGCGAATCATTCCCCAGTTGAAGCCGTCGTCACAGCGGCCGAGGTAGGCGATGACTTGCTGGCGTTCGTGTTCGGTTGCGCTCGAAGCCCACCATCCCAGCAACGTGTCGTTGTCGTGGGTACCGGTGTATACCGCCTTTTCGGTGGTGAAAGTGTGCGGCAGATGAGAATGCGCGCCGACGTCTCCGAATCCGAATTGCAGCACGGCCATGCCCGGAATCTTCAGGCGTTCGCGGAGTTCGTTGACGTCGGCGGTGATGTGCCCGAGATCTTCGGCGAAGAACGGCAGGCCGCCTAGAGCCTCGCGCAACTTCACGAAGAGGTCGTCTTTCGGACCGTCAACCCAGCGGCCATTGAGCGCGGTTGGTTCGCTGGCCTGGATTTCCCAGAACTGCGAAAAGCCCCGGAAGTGGTCGAGGCGGATGTAGTCGAAGTTGCGCGTGAGCCAGCGCATGCGGTCGATCCACCAGGCATAGCCCTTCTCTTTCATGACGTCCCAGCGATACAGAGGATTGCCCCAGCGCTGCCCGTCTCGGCTGAAAAAATCCGGGGGCACGCCGGCAATGACTTCGAGATCGAGTTCGGAGTCCAGGCGAAATAGTTCGGGGTGGGTCCAGACATCGGCGCTGTCGAAGTTTACAAAGATCGCGATGTCGCCAACGACGCGAATGGAATGTTCGGCGCAATATGCTCGAAGGGCCTGCCACTGTTCGTAGAAAAAAAACTGCACCACGCGGCGCACGTCGAGATCATCGGACATTTCGGACGTTGTTTTCTCAATTGCCACCGCGTCGCGATGCGCGAGTTCCCGGGGCCAGCGGTTCCAGCTCTCGAGCTTGAAACGAGAGCGCAAGGCATCGAAGAGAACGAAGTCGTCAAGCCACGATTGATTGGAGCGGCAGAAAGTCTCGTAACGGGAGCGCTGGCTGGGCGCGGCGGAACGAACGAATTTGCGCGCCGCTTCGAACAGCAAGGGCAGCTTGTTACGGAAGACGGCTGCGTAGTCCACGGGCTCGACAGCGCTGGCTAACGCGTCAACGCGAGCGTGGTCAATCCAACCGCGTTCGGCGAGGCGCTCGAGGCTGATGAGGAGAGGGTTTCCGGCAAAGGCAGATGTAGAGGAGTAGGGAGAGCTGCCGAATCCGAGCGGGCCGAGTGGCAGCACCTGCCACAGACCTTGGCGCGCCGAGGCCAGGAAGTCGGCGAAGGCATACGCCGCCGGACCAAAATCACCGATGCCGCCGCCTGAGGGCAGCGACGAGGGATGAAGCAGAATGCCGCTGGCGCGCGGAAATGACATGCAAAATCAGTTCTCAGTTCTCAGTTCTCGGTTCCCAGTGCTCAAGATTTAACTGAGAACCGAGAACTGGGAACTGAAAACCGATTTTCGCTACGAACCTTCCTGCGAAGCCTGCTTGGTCAGGTTCTTCATTTCTTCCTGATTGACTTTCAGGCGCTTCGATTTTTCCATGTCCTTGCGCAGGCTGTTGACGAAGAGGCCGAATAAATCGCTCTGCTTGGCTTCGAGCAGCGACTGGCGGATTCCGTCTTTCTTCTCCGAGAATTCCTGATCCGTGGGTCCCTGTTTGTCGAGCAGTTGAGCGACTACTCCGTTGCCACCGGCGGTGATCGGACCGCTGATCTCGCCCGGCTTCAGCGAGAAAATCGCGTTTGCGTTCGACATGGCGCCGATGTCGGGAACCTGGCCATCGGGCAGCACCAGTTCGCTTGCCTTCATCGCGACTCCAAGATCCTTGGCCGCTTTTTTCAGGTCGTGTCCGGCCTTGGCCCGGTCGGCGAGTTCCTGCGTCTTCTGTTGCAGCAGGAAGCCGGCCCTTTCATTCTTGAACGCGCTCTCCACCGTCGCACGCGCCTCTTCGAACGTAGGCGTAGCGGGGGGCTTGATCGCGAGCAACTGGAAAATCACGTAGCCCTGTGGCACTTGCACTTCATCGGCTGGAGCCTTGTCCGCTTCATTGAAGACGGCTTCCATGAACTGGGGGTTCGGAGCCAGGCCGGGCAAACTATCGGTTCGGCTGAAAAAGTCGGTGGCGACTGCGGCTGCGCCCTTGGTAGCTGCGGCTTTATCGATTCCCTCGGTGCGAGCCTGACTGAGCAGGGCATTCGCCGCGGATTCTGTGGCGTGCGCGGTCTTTTCCAGTTTGACTTTTTCTTCGATCTCAGGTTTTACTTCGGCCAGCATCTTGACGTGGGCTTCCTGCTTGTCTTCGACGCGGATGATGTGGAAGGCGATACTGGTTCGAACCAGATCGCTGGTCTGTCCTTTTGGCAACGAGAACGCAACCTTCTCAAATTCGGGCGCAGCCTGGTTCCGCCCAATCCAACCAATTTCGCCACCATTCTTGGCGCTGGTATCGTCCGAATATTTTTCCGCCAGTTTGGCGAAATCTCCGCCAGACTTCAACTGCTTCAGCACTTCGTCGGCTTTGTTTCGCGCCTCTGTCACGCCCTTCTCATCGACTTTGCCGTTTGCGCCGGGCAGGGGAAGCTTGATCTCAATCTGGCCGATCTTAACCTGCTCACGTTCGCGGTATTCTTCGCGGTGTAGATCGTAGTAGGTCTGCAGGTCTTGAGTGGTCACACTTGTGGTGGCTGCGACCTTCGAGCTGTCGACGACTGCGTACTTGATTTGCCGTTTCTCGGGAATCGAGTTGTTGTAGGCGGCTTTGTTGCGCTCGTAGTAGGACTTCAGTTCCTCGTCGGCGGGATGCAAGCCCTTGAGGATGTCGGCCTGCGTGACGACGGCGTAGTCGAACTTCACCTTGGTGTTGCGTTTATTGAATTCATCGCGGACTTCGGCGTTGCCGACGAAGGCGCTGCTTGAAACCAGAGCGCGCAATTTGCGGACGAGGATGAAGTCCTTTTCCAGCGCTTCAAACTGCGGCACAGTCATGTCGTTGCGCTGCACGAAGTCGGCGTACTGCTCCTGGCCGACGAATTTGCCATCGGGAAAGAGCATCACACCGAGTTGGCCATGCTGCATTTCTTCGCGAAGTTCGTCATCGCTGGCGCGCAGGCCCATGCGGTGCGCCTCGGCAACCAGAGCCTTCTCATTGATGAGTTGCTCGGCTGCCTGACTGGCGAAATAGGGGAGCAACATGCTGGCCTGCGGTCCACCGCGCGGGAATTGCTGGCGGATCATGGCGCGGGCCTCGCGCTGCACTTCGGTCACCGTCACGGTCTGGTCCCCAACCGTGGCCAAAACTCCGGAGGGAGTGGATCCGATGCCGGCATTGGATCCGTAGCCGGGAATCAGCGTGATCGCCATGGAGGCGCAGATCAGGACAAGCAGTGCGCCAAGGATGATCTTGACCGTTGACCCTGCATTTTGAAGCTGTCGAATCATAGTTTTAGATAACTCCGGTGGATTGCTTTACGCTGGAAGCGAGAATCCATGATTATAAACCAGGCGTTGCCATCGCAGCTGGCGGCCAAAAGAGACGTGATTACTCGGGGCCGGGATGACAACTGATGCAGGATCGAGAACATTGCGAGAAAATGCTCTATTGAATCGAGTTAATATTGATGTTATCAACGTAGGACTCCTCCGGCAGACTGGTCGCCGGTTCACTTTTGGCTAAGGAAACGTGCATGAAGAGATTGCGCATTTTGATCCCGTTCTTTCTGGCTGCGTTCGCGAGCGGCCAGCCCAGCTTCCAGCCAGCCTCCTTAACGCTGCCCCTGCATGACGGTTGGAGGCTGGAGTCGTCCAGCAAGGTGGCGGGAACGGGCGCTGAGATTTCCGGCGCGTCGTTCGACGCGAGCCGTTGGATGCAGGC
>JAYUJG010000214.1:0-9435 GCA_043765355.1 Acidobacteriaceae bacterium
CGCGCGAGGGCACAACCGCAACCTGTTAGACACCGATCCGAGCGGACACGCGGAGATGGTGGTGATTCGTGAGGCGGCGAGAAAGCTCAAGAACCGTCGTCTAGGAAGGTGCGAGCTGTTTGTTACAATGGAGCCCTGCGCGATGTGTGCCGGAGCCATTGTTCACGCGCGGTTGGCGCGATTGATCTACGGTGCGGACGATCTAAAAGCGGGCGCCGTCGAGTCTGTGGTTCAAGTTGTGAACCATCCTAAACTGAATCATCAGATGGAAGTCAGATCGGGCGTTTTGGCGGCGGAGTGCGGCGAACTTGTGCGGGAATTCTTTCGGAAGAAGCGAGCCTAGAACAAGTAAGCCGGACGACATTTTGATGCGGAGAGGTGCGTGAGTGGTTGAAACGACCCGCCTCGAAAGCGGACATACCTGAAAGGGTATCGTGGGTTCAAATCCCACCCTCTCCGCCATACTTTTCTTGCGTCAGGGTGCCCGCCCATGAGCGTTCCCCTACAGACTCCCTTTGACAGCATCGAGAACGCTCACCAATACGTGCGCCTGCTGGTCGATGCCATCGCCGAGGCCAAAACCGAGATCGGGGCCGACCTCGACTCGGTCGCACAAGCCAAGTCCGACCGCCGCGTCGAGGCGCTTCGAGTCGTTCAATTTAAGCTGGATAAGTTGGAGCAGCACCTGACCAGCAGCAGCCGCCTGCTCAACGACCTCCGCAGCCTGCGACGCCTGCTGTTGGACGAACGCCCGGAACCGGCCGCCGCCAACCCAGGCCACGATTCCGCCGCCTAAGAACTCTCTTCCCGACTCGCAACCGCTGCCTTCGCAATTTTCTTCGCGTCCTTTGCAGCCGTTCCTTGGCGCTCTTTGCGGTTCAAACTTCCTTGCCCTCGACTAACCGCAACGATCCGACGATCACGCCCTCAACTTTTCCGCAAACTTCTTTTCCAGCTTCGCCAGCTTCGGCGAGATCACAAACATGCAATAAGGCTGTCGCGAATTGTCGTTGTAATAGTTCTGATGATAAGTCTCGGCGACGTGAAATTCCTCGGCCTGCTCGACCGCAGTCACAATCGGCTCCGAGAAAGCCTTGGCCGCCGTTAGCTCCGCGATTGTATTCTCGGCAGTCTTTAGCTGTTCGTCATTGCTATAGAAAATTACCGAACGATATTGCTCGCCCGTATCGTTTCCCTGCTGATTCATCGTGGTCGGATCGTGCACCGCGAAAAATACTTCGAGCAGATCACGATAGCCGATCTGCTCAGGATCGAAGGTCACCCGCACTACCTCGACGTGTCCCGTATCGCCGTTGCACACCGCGCGATACGTCGCCTGGTCCGCCCGCCCGCCCATATAGCCCGACTCGACGTGGGTCACTCCGGTCAAACGTTGAAAAACAGCCTCGATACACCAGAAACATCCCCCGCCAAAAACTGCCGTCTGCTCTTTCGCCATGCTCATTGGATGCCCATGCCTCCAGGAAGTTACGATTTTGACAGGCAAGCGGCCCGATCAAGCCTCGGTGTTCCCCTGTGTACCCCGTGGTGAAAGCCCTCCGCCAGTACCCAATCAAAATTCCGCAAGGGGGTTCGGCACGGGCTTGAAACCGTCGTGTCAATGAACCTCGAGCGACACCACGTCGCCCTCTCCATTCTGACCCTCGCGATAGTTGAGTGCCACGCTCTTGTTCTTCCAGTCGCAAGAGAACTCGTCCGCCCCAATCAGAACCACATGTTTGCTGTCGCCAATATGCAGCGTCAAGGATCGGTCCCCCACGGCTACGGTCAGCACCGCTTCTGGCGCGGCCGAGCAATCGACGCTGACCAGTTTCCCCTTGATAAACCGCACCGGCGTAGCCGCCGTCGGCTCCTCCACTTGAATCTGAGCTTCAATCTTTCCCTGCGGAACGCTCGCCGAGTCCCGTACCGTCCCAACCGTTCGTACCGATCGAGTCTCGATGCGGGGCCCAAACGCCTTGGTCTGTTCCTTGAAGTTCTCAGCCTGCAACAAGGCTGAAGCAGCGGCGGTTGCGATACCGGGAGTCTCGCTCGTCGATAGCCCCTGCAACAGCGCAATGGCCTCGTTCACTTTCCGGTTGGCCAGGTAGATGTTGGCCAGATTGATTTGATAGCTCTCGTTTCGTGGCGACAATTCCACCGCCTTCTTCATCGTCGCCAGCCCTTGTTCAGGCTCGCCGGAAGACGCCTGCGCGTAGGCGAGCAAAGAGTATGCATCGGCCAACTTCGGATCGAGCGCGATGGCGGCGGCGAGTTCCTTTTTTATTTCATCGGAATTGCTGTTGCCCGCAAGCTCGCGCGACCGGTTCATCAGCAACGCATTGTAGTAGTGCACCCGCGGGTCTTTGCTGTCCCGCGCCGCCGTCCGCTTGAAATATTCCGCAGCGCGGCCAAAGTCCTTTTTTTGCAGAGACACGTATCCCGCGCCCCGCAGCGCCGAAGCGTTGTTCGGATCCATCTTCAGCACATCCTCAAATTCACCCAGCGCCCGATCGCGGTGGTCGGGAGAGTGCGCATCGATGTCGGCCAGCACGGCGCGCGCATCGGCCAAACTTATCGGCGTCTCGCTAAACTGCGACGCCACGATTCCGGACGGCGTAGCGATCGGATAATAGCGGAATCGTCCGCTGCTCAGATAATTTCGCAGAGTTTTATCGAACTGCCCCGGGGTCATCCCAAACGCCTGCAGCATCGCCTGTTCAATGGATTTCTTCTGGTTCAATGTCGCGCCGAAATATTCCGCCACTTTGGGCATCAGCTGATTGTCGTAAAGATAGTGCACTAACAATCCCGACTCGGCGTAAAACGTGTTGCGATGGTCCCCACTCTCGTTATACGTTTTCGAATATTGCCGCACGCGAAATAGTTCGGCAATTGGCATCATCCCGTTCTCTTGCAGGATGCGATAGGTTTCCTCCGGAATCTTACCCACGCGGGCTTCTTTACTATCGACCTCGATACTCGAAAAATACTCGGCAAATCCCTCCTCAAACCAGGGATCGGCGCGCACCGAAAGATTGCCATTCATCAACTGGTGCGCGTATTCGTGAAAGACCACCGACCATGGATTGTCCACGGCCATGTCGAGCATAATGAAGCTGCGATCGTCCCCGCCCTGAAACAATCCGGCGAGTTCGGTGGGTTTGCCGTTGAAGACGGGCGCTGTTTGCCGCATCTCCTTGGTACTGCGGAAAGCCACAATTTGCATAGGAACAGACAGATTCACCTTGGCCTTCGTCATCAGAGCCCCGAACACCGAGCGCATCTGCTCGAAGTGGAGCGCGACATCGCGGCCACGCCTTTCGCCCGCGTCGGTGATCACGGAAAAATTCGGAGACCGCACTTCCACCCACTGCGCGTCATCGGCAAAACTCAACCGCACGCACAGGACCAGGCATCCAAGCGCAAAACAGACTTCGAGGAATCGCATCACCGCCCTCCTCTACCAAAAGACGAATTGCGATGGTATCGCAGAAATGGAGCGCGGGCGAACTACTTGCCGTTGGGAAACCGTGGAAGCCTTATCTTGTCTCGACGCGACGACTAACATCAGTCGCTACAGCTTATACCAAGACCGTAAACGACGTCTCCGTCCGCGTAACCGGCCGGTAGAGGGTGTCGCGCTCGATCGGTTCGCGTCCGGCTTCTTCAATCAGGCGCACCAGATCATGTCGACGCAAACCCTGCGGAGTCGTGGCCCCCGCATCGTGATAGATCTTTTCCTCGACCACGGTCCCGTCGATATCGTCGGCTCCGAAGCGCAGTGAAATCTGGGCGATCTTCGGCGTCATCATCTGCCAGTACGACTTGATGTGCGGAAAGTTGTCGAGCACGAGCCGGCCGACCGCGATCTGCTTGATGTCGAGCATCCCGGTTGTCGTAAATAGATGCCGCAGCGGTGTATTTGCCGGGTGAAAGGCCAGGGGAATAAAAGTCTGAAAACCGCGCGTCTCATCCTGCAACGCGCGCAGTTTGAGCAGGTGATCGACACGGTCTTCGTCGTTCTCAATGTGTCCGTAAAGCATCGTGGCGTTTGATTTCAACCCAATCTGATGGGCGGTTCGCGCCGTATCAAGCCATTCGCTGCCGTCAATCTTGTGATCACAAATAATGTGCCGCACGCGATTGGAAAAAATTTCAGCGCCGCCCCCCGGCAAAGAATCGACGCCCGCTTCCTTCATTTTTTCGAGCGTCTCGCGAATGGTCAATTTCGCTCGCTTCGCCAGGTACGCAACCTCGACCATGGTAAAGGCCTTAAGGTGGACTTGCGGAAAGCGCTCTTTCAGCCCCGAAACCAGATCAAGAAAATACTGGAACGGCAAATCGGGATGCAGCCCACCAACAATATGAAACTCGGTGACCGCCTCGGTATAGCCGGAACTGGCTGTCGCAAAGGCTTCTTCAAGCGCCATCGTATAAGCGCCCGGAGTATCTTTCTTTCGTCCAAACGCGCACAGACGGCACGCCGCCACGCAAACATTCGTTGGATTGATATGGCGATTGACGTTGAAATACGCCTTGTCGCCATGCATCCGCTCACGAACCCAGTTGGCGAGCCACCCGACGGCAAGGATATCGCCGGTGCCGTAAAGAACAAGCGCGTCAGCCTGGTTCAGGCGTTCGCCGGCAAGAACCTTGTCCTTGATCGGAAGCAGTCGCGGATCGTCGGTCTGGAATAGGTGCGCGTTCGGCATCTATCTAATAATAACCCACCCATTGCGAGGAACATGCCGGCTTGATTTTGATGGCCCGCCCACAACATTCCCGTAGAGACGCGGCTTGCCCGTCTCTCTCGCAATCGCTCCTGCCGCTGCCGGAGACGCGGTGAACCGCGTCTCTACAGACGGAGCATGCGATCGGCGGCTACGAAAACAAAGAACACCACCGCAATCACGCCGTTCATCGTGAAGAACGCCGCGTTCAGTTTGCTCAGGTCATCGTGGCGCACCAGCGTGTGCTCGTATAGCAAAAGCGCGGCAACCACGGCCACTCCCACCATCGCGAGCTTACCCAAGCCAAAACTTACCACCAGCGCGACCAGCAAACCGAGCATCACGATATGAAACGCGCGGGCAATGAACAGGGCGTTCCCGATGCCGAGATACCGCGGCAGCGAGTGCAGGCCTTGGCGACTGTCGTAAGCATGATCCTGACAAGCGTAGATCACATCGAATCCGCCAACCCAAAACGTCACTGCGGCGGTAAGCAGAAGTATCCGCGGATCAAGCGAGCCGCGCACCGCGATCCACGCGGCCGCCGGAGCGATGCCCAGCGCAAATCCAAGAAACAGATGTGACCAGCGCGTGAATCGTTTCGTGTAGGAATAGAGCAGCACCACCGCTAGAGCCACCGGCGACAACATCAGCGTCAGCCGGTTCAACTGAGAAGCCGCCAGAACAAATATTCCGCACGCAGCCAGAACGAACGTGCTCACAAACGCCGTCGTCAATTGACCAGCCGGCAATGCGCGAGTTGCAGTGCGCGGATTGGCCGCGTCAATCGATGCGTCCGCCAGCCGATTGAATGCCATCGCCGCCGACCGCGCGGAGACCATCGCGACGACAATCCACGCCACCTGCCGCCACGCCGGAATGCCCCCAGCTGCCAACATGGCTCCGCACAAAGCAAAAGGCAGTGCGAAGATCGAGTGTTCCCACTTGATCATCTCCAGCGTAATTTTCAGATTGCGGAAGAAGCCCACCGAGCCATTGTAAGACAGTGCTTGGTAAGTTCTGATCGGAGAATCTCGATCAAGTGCCTCCGTGATCCTCTGTCCCTCTGTGTCCGCTGTGGTTGCGGTTTTTCCCGACACTTAAGCAGAGCGTCCTTAGGTTGCTTTAGCTTTTCTTAGCGCCTTCGCCTGCATTCCTTCGCGCGCTTTGCGGCTCAAGCTTTTAGGGTGCCCAGCAAAAGCGCGCCCGTATTCAGAACGGCCCGATAATCCCGCCAATATTGCGCGCGGCGGGCGCATTTGTCCGACCCTTGTTCTGCATAACCTCGATCATGTCGAGATATTTGTAAGCCGTCCCGGTGTTAAAGAGCACGACCTTATCTTCCGTTGAAAAGAATCCGCTCGCGCGCAGCTTCTGATACGCAACGAACGACGCCGCTCCCTCAGGCGCTGCAAACAGCCCCTCAACGCTCGCCCAGTGCCGCATCGCCGCCAGAATTTCCTCGTCCGTCGCCGTAACCGCGGTCCCGTTGCTTTTTTTCAGGATATCAAGAATCAGGTAGTCGCCATACGCCTTCGGCACGCGCAACCCCGCGGCAAACGTCGCCGCCCCCGTCCACATTTCCGACACACTCGTCCCCGCTTCCCGAGCCTTCACAATCGGCGCGCATCCCGCCGCCTGCACCGAAATCATCTTCGGGCGTTCCGAACCGATCCAACCCAACTCCTCCATCTCGTCGAACGCTTTCCACATCCCGATCATCCCCACGCCGCCGCCCGTCGGATAGATGATGCCCTGCGGAAGTTTCCAGTCAAGCTGTTCGGCAACCTCGTAGCCCATCGTCTTCTTGCCTTCGACGCGAAACGGCTCCTTCAAAGTCGACGCATCGAACCACCCTTCCTTCTCTTTGCGCTCCGCGACCATGCGAGCGCAATCGCTGATCAGTCCATCGACCAGCGTGACCTGCGCGCCGTGGTAGTCGCACTCCATCCGATTCGCGAGCGGCACATCTTTCGGCATAAAAATGTGAGCCTCGATCCCAGCCGCCGCCGCGTACGCCGCCAGCGCCCCACCAGCATTTCCCGCAGATGGAGCAGCCAGTTTCTTCAGCCCGTAGTGCTTCGCCATCGTGACGGCAGCCGACATGCCACGCGCCTTGAACGATCCGGTCGGATTCAGCCCCTCGTCTTTGATATAGGCATTCGCAAACTCGCGACTGGGAAGCATGGGTGTAAAACCTTCGCCCAGCGTGACAGGCGGCGCATCCGGCAGAACCTCCGCATAGCGCCACATGCTGGCCACGCGCCCCGCCAAATCTTCGCGCCGCAACTTCCTTTTCAAACTGGCAAGATCGTAGCGCGCATAAAGTACGCCGCCATCTTTGGGGCAAACACTCTGGGGTCGATCCGCAGGAAGATGTTCCCCGCAGCGCGTACATTCAAGGTAGGAAATTCGCATCGAGAAAAGGATAGCACCAACATTTCTCGTTGCTTCGGCCCTAAAGCAGTCTCTGCACAAAATTCAAACGCGACGTTCCCATCGTTGCGGATCGCGACTCCCGTGAAAACAGCGATCGTTTCGATGGCATTTTCTTAGCCCGGCGAGCAACCTCTACACCGAAATCCGTTTCAGCACATCCTTCGCCCGCCGGAACCACGGCCGCTCCCGCCGTCGCAGGTAGCCTGGCATCGATGGTTTTTTATCGAGCACCTTCTGCGCCCATTCCCGGGCCTCCGCATTACGCCCTTCCGCGGCCAGCAACTCCGCGAAATTCAAATATGTCTCCGACAACGTAGACGTGATCGTGACCTGCCGAAACAGCTTCTCCGCCTTTTCTTTTTCCCCCGTCTGCGCGTAGGCATGCGCCAGCAATCCGGCGGCGCGTTGAAAATCGTAGTCGGATTTTTTAGCGACCACACGTTCGAGGTCGGGCAGCGCGGCAGCAGCGTCTCCGAGCAGGATGGCGCAAACGCCGCGCCGGTAAAACGGATCGAGCGTATCGGCGCGCGCGGTGATGGCTTTGTCGAATGCGGCGCGAGCCCGCTCCAGCTTGCCGTCGTCCATGTAAAGGTCGCCGAGTTCTTCACAATTTCCCGCAGACGGATTATCGTGAATCGCAGCCTCAAGTTCGCTAATACGTTTGCGGCGTGGAAAGATTTTGAAAGACTGTCCGACCAGTCCGATATCGGGCAGCGCCTCGACGACGAGATAGATCAGCGCTCCCGGCGCGCCGAGAAACAGGATGACGAATATCCAATAGTTATCCGGCCGCCGCCGGATAAAATGGACGATCGCCAACCCCTGGAGCACAATGCCCCACGGATATAAAAGGTGGCTAAGAAATCCCATGCCCGTGTCTGGCCTACTCGCCCGTGCTTTCGGCCTAGCGTGAGATTACACATTTGTAGAAAATCAAGAAAGTAACCGCCAGGGAGCCGATCTTCGTAGCGCGGCCGAAGATTTTCGTAGCGCTGGCGTCCCGGAGGCGTCTCGCCCGCGGCGCGACTGGTAATTGCCCTAAAAAGGCGAAAAGCGTCTCAGAAGCACCAGGAGTGCCAGTGCCAGTGCCAATGCCAATGCCAATCAGCAACCCGACGAACGCCTCCATCAACGACACAACCAACGACAACGCCCAGATCCTCGCGCTGCTCGAAGCTGGGGACCGGGCATTGATGAATGCCGACCTCACCGTACTAGCGCAAATCTTCGCCGACGATTATGTGCAGTACAACGAGGCTGGCCAGGCCTTTACCAAGCAGGACGTCCTGAATAATTTTCGCTCTGGCGCAATTCGCTATCCGTCGATCGTCTCCACGGGTCGCTCGATTCGCCTGTTCGGTGACATTGCGGTTGTTCACGGATCGGAATCAGATGAAGTGGAAGCAGGCGGAAAACGGTTCTCGGTGCACTATGTTTACCTCGACGTCCTGCGAAAGCGCGACGGAGAATGGAAGCTAGTGGCTTCGCAACTGGCGCGGCTACCAGAATAGTTGCGCGGTAGGTTTCGTCAGTGTCCCTCTGTGTACCTTGTGGTTAACGCACTTAGGCTTGATCGGCGCTAAGCCGGTGCTGCCAATGCGACCAAACGAACCATGCGATTCCGGCTAAGAGCAACACTCCGATCACAGCGTCGAGCTGGTGAAAATATTTCCCTAGCGACCGCCAGTTCTCGCCGAGCTTCATCCCAAAATACGCCAGCGCAAAGCACCACGGCCACGATCCCAAAAAAGTGTAGAGATGAAATTTGCCGCGCGACATGCGGGCGATTCCCGCGGGGAGAGCAATAAAAGTCCGTATCACCGGCAGCAGACGGCCAATGAATACGGCCAGGTCTCCCCGGCTCTGGAAGAATTTGTCGGCCCAGTCGAGTTCACGCCGACCCATCAGGATCCAGCGCCCGTAGCGCTCGACCAGCGGACGGCCGCCGTAGTAACCGATTTCATAAGCGCCCAGCGAGCCCACATTGCATCCGATCGCGCCCGCCGTCGCCACCCAGAGCAACTTCATCTTGCCTGCAAACACCAGATAGCCCGCGAACGGCATGATGAGTTCCGAAGGCAGCGGGATGCACGCCGACTCAATCGCCATCAGCAACGCGATCCCGGCATAGCCGGTTGCAGCGACAAGCGAACTGATGAAGGCGAATAATATGGTGAGTATTTTTTCGGTCATGAACGGCGTTGGTCCATCGGGTCAGAGGACCCGGCATTCTTCAAAACGCGCCTTCCTGAGTGAAGCTGAA